>JAEZWY010000075.1 GCA_023442905.1 Bacillota bacterium
GATCAAGGGTGACCCAACGGACGGGGCTTTAACCGTTCTCGGCCATAAAATTGGCTTATCACCGCAGTGGGAAAGGGATAATGATTATCAACTTGTTGCAGAAATTCCATTTGATTCTGAAAAGAAATATATGGCAGCGCTTTACCATTTTCCAAATAACATTCACCGTTTAATTGTGAAAGGTGCCATGGATGTGGTCCTAGATTTAGTGGCAACTGAAGAAGGCGAAGTCGATTTCTGGCAAGAGAAGAATGACGACCTGACAGCAGACGGTAACCGTGTAATTGCCTTGGCTTCATATACCCTTAAAGACCAAGGGGACGCGGATAAAGTCGCTGACGACATGGAAGCTTGGTTGGACAACAATACAGACAAGCTAACCATGGACGGATTATTCGGTATCATTGACCCGCCACGTCAAGACGTGAAAGATGCTATTGCCCAAACACAAGCGGCCGGTATCCAGGTGAAAATGATTACCGGTGACCACCCAAGAACCGCATCTGTTATTGCCCGCGATATTGGGATTGAAAACCATGAAAATACCATGACTGGTAAAGAATTAGATGCTATTCATGAAGATAAGGACTTTATTGATAAAATTCGTGATGTTGCTGTATTTGCCCGGGTATCACCGGAAAATAAATTACAAATTGTTCGTGCCTTCCAAGATTCAGGGGACGTTGTGGCGATGACAGGTGACGGGGTTAACGACGCGCCGGCCTTAAACGGTGCTGATATCGGTGTCGCTATGGGTATTCGAGGTACTGAGGTTGCTAAAGAAGCTTCTGACATGATTTTAACCGATGATGCTTTTGGTACGATTGTAGATGCTGTTCGTGAAGGTCGGATCATTTTTGAAAATATCAAAAAGTATATTTCCTTCTTGTTCGCTTGTAATATGGTAGAAATTGTGGCGATTTTAACAACGATTGTCTTCATGTTACCAATGCCAATTCAACCATTACATATCCTATTCTTAAATCTATTAGTAGATATTGGGCCAGCGATTGCTTTGGCTTATGAAAAAGCAGAGGACAATGTCATGGAACATCCACCAAGAGATCCAGAATCTGGTTTAGTGAATAAAACGTTCTTAAGCCGTATCATTATTTCAGGTGTGATTATTGGTCTAGGTGCCTTCGGGGTATTCTACCTATTCCATAATATCTTTGGTATGAGCTTAACTTATGCACAAACTGCAACATTTACTTACATGGCAATTGCGCAATTGTTCCATATCTTAAACGTTCGTCGTTTATCAGGATTTGGACTAGATAAAACCTTCTTCCAAAACAAACTACTATTAGCCGCAATGGCCTTCTCAGTAGTCCTACAATTATTGGTTGTTTATGTACCATTCTTAAACAATGTATTTGGTACAGTACCGTTGACACTTGCTACTTGGGGGATTATCCTGGGTATCGCCATCGTGATTACTGGTTTAGTATATATTGTGAAAAAATTTGCTGGATTAAAAGATCCAGAAGGATAATGAACAACACAAAAGCAGAGGCTGGAAAATATTCCGGTCTCTGCTTTTTTGCGTATGTAGATTTAAACATATACCTATATAGAAGTTCCTTGCTTGTACTTGCGGTAGATGTAGGTAAGGGACATGTAGGCCAATCCAATTAGGACTTGAATCCCCATATATTGGAAAATGGTATTGTACTGTGATTGGCTAAGTGTCTCTGCACTTAGGATAATCTCGTCCGTTTTGATTTGCCAAACAGGTGTGGCTACTTGGGAAATTTGCTGCATGATAGGACTAATGAAGTCCCTTGGCATAAAGATCCCTGAAGTGAAGGCTACCAGTAGTGATACACCAGTTGATAGGAAGGATACCATGCCTTTATTTGATGCAACGGTGACAATAAAGAAAGCGATTTGTTGAATCCCCATCATGGCGATGAAGGATGACAAGACTAACAATTGTCCGTGACTAGATGTTTAAGGTGTCAAAGCCGTAAAGTAGACCACCTACTAGCATGATGGCTAGCCAAAGGACGATGCCAAAGACATTACATGCCAGGAAAAGTACCGTATTCCGTCGACCCACTGTGATATTACCTAGACGGTCTCGTTTCAGTATTTCTGGGTTACGCATGGAAATCATTGGTAAACCAAAGACTGTAATTAGGGTCATAATCAAGGTATAAGACGTCAGATGGGTAAAGGACATCCCGAAAGCAATGGTTTCAGCGTCCAAGTTGGTTGTTTTTGCAGCAGTGACTTCGATGTCGTCCGCAATAGAATCTTCGACTATTTGTAGGGTGTTGGCGACAGCTTCTGGGTCATTGATATCAGTGGTGCCGGCGTTTAGGGTTTGAAAATTGTTGATATAGTTTTCGATTAATATATCGGCATAAGTTTCGCTAGGGCGCTCAGGGCCTACCTTTTTGCCAAGTGGTTTAAGGTCTTCATTGGCTAGAAGGGCATCGCCAAATCCGTCTGGAATTTCCAATACATAGTTGGCATTTTGGTAATAAAGCGCGTCGACAATTTCCTCTTCTTCATCTGGCATATCCACCACTTCATATTGGTCTTCCAGATAGCTGATAAAATGATCGGTGACCTGGTTTTCTTGATCGTGATTGACCAAACCTAGCTTGAGTTCGACTTGGTCAAAATTGGCATCCAAGTTGCTGGTATAAATCATACTCAGTGGAATTGCTAAGGCAAATAGAATGACGATATTAATGATAATGTTGTTTCTATAGGCATAGGCGAGCGAATAGAAGAGCTTAAAGATTTTCATAATCAGTCCTCCTAATTCCAATCAGTGACACAATAAAACAGATAACAGCAATGGCAAATAGGATGACCATGTTTTGGTTATACTGAGCGTATGTTGGATAGTTGTTTAAGTAGTAGAAAGCATCATTGATTAAAGCGACTGGGTTGATTTTGTTGATGATTGGGACATTGTTGACCACCCAAACTTTTACGTCATAAGCCATCATACCTGACAACATACCCATTATTAATGGCACGACGATTGAGACGGCCATTACGACTTCCGCATTTCGCTTAAAGGTCGCGGCCAGTGCAGATCCCATCAACAAACCGGTAATCGGTCCTAATGTCATCAAGGCAAAAATGCGCGGATAGTCATCACCAAGTGGCACATCATTCAACCAATAAATCCCTAGTAGTAGATAGATAACGAGTAGGGCAGGTATGCTCCAAATAATGGTGTGGGCTAGATACCGCATGTATTTATTGGTTGGGGACACGGTTTCGCGTAGGGCAGTTTCTGAAAAATTGGCCTCATTATTCAATACGAGGTTGATCCCAATACTCATAAAGAAGATACTGACATAAGCGAGGGCAACATAATAGAAGTTAGACCATGCCGATACATTCTGGCTATTGCTGGCTTGGACGATGATTTCTTGGTCCTGGTCAATTTCACTTAATCGTAAGTCGACTTGGGCCATGGTTTCAGCAGGATTTTCTGATGCTGCTGCTTCATTGTATAAGAGGGTAAATGCGTTGGTAGATGACGCAAAGTACTGGAGCACTGCGTATACAATGGAAGAATCAATGTCACTGGTAGCCGACGGTGCGACTTCAAAGGCAAATTGCATTTGATCCGTGTCATCAAAGTCAACGTAGATAGCTTGACTAACGATTCCTTCAGACAAGTATGCTTGTGCGGTTTCAATATCAGCTGTTTCAATCGCTAAAAGGGGATAGTCCGTTGTTTCTAGGTCTCCAGAAGCCAATTCTTCTGATTCAACAACTTCTTCATTTTCAACCGTACCGACAGTTGAGATATTGCCCATTAAATCTTTTGCTTCTGCTTGCTGGTCAGCATCCCCTTGGTAGATAATCGCTACAGGAATTGCTTCAAAATTAGCTGTTTGGTTGTTGATCCCTTGGAAGGCAAACATGTAAACCAAACCGTAAACTAAAGGAAAGAGTAGTCCCCATAGGAGGCCTTCCTTGTTACGGAGCATAATTTTCAAATCATAAAATAGTAAATGCCTAAGCATCGTCCCTCAACTCCTTACCCGTAATTTCTAGGAAGACATCATTTAACGTAGGTTTTTGAACGGTCAGATTCAGGATTTCCACTTCTGATGCTTCTAAAATCCGCATGAGATTGACTAAATGATCCATTCCTTTATTAAATTGGATGGTTAGGATACCGTCCTTATAAGCCACATTTGTCACATCAGCTAGACCTTCTAATTTAGCCAACAAGTCATCTGGCATTTCAAAAATTTCTGCTGTGACAGTTTCAAAGTGATTAGACATGCCTTTAATCTCATCAGCTGAACCAGTGACCAATTCTTTACCTTTGTCCATAATGGTTAAACGGTCGCAAATGAGTTCGACTTCTTCCATATAATGGGTCGTGTAAATGATGGTTTTGCCTTGGCTGGCTAATTTTCGAATCCCATCTAAGATGTTGTTCCGTGACTGCGGGTCGACGGCAACTGTAGGTTCATCTAGAATAATCAAATCTGGTTTATGGGCAATCCCGCAAGCTAGATTTAAGCGACGTAGTAAACCACCTGATAATTGTTTCGGACGGAAGTTTCTGAATTTTTCGAGGGCCACAAATGCAATGGCTTCGTCAACGTAAGCTTGACGTTCCTTTTTATCGGCAATATATAAACCACAGAAGTAGTCAATATTCCCCTCAACGGTCAATTCTTCATAAACCCCAACATTTTGCATAACGAGTCCAATTCGTTTCTTCAGGTCATAGCGAGTAGGACTCATCTCTTCACCGAAGATTTTCACATCACCATTGTCATAGCGTAGTAATGATAAGAGACAGTTAATGACTGTTGTTTTCCCAGAACCATTTGGCCCAAGTAGTCCATAAATTTCTCCTTCTTTGACGGTTAGGTCAAAATGATCGACCGCCACTAAATCTTTATAGCGTTTGACTAAATCTTTAATCTCCACAATCGCCATGATAATTCCTCCTCAAGTTGATTCTTTGAATCTATTTACTGACTCTATTATCTATTAAAAATTATGGAAATAGAATAGACGATTGTCCTGAAGTCTGGTGACAGATGTCATTGAAATATTACAGAATTCATATAAAATAAGATAAAAGCTGAAAAGTTGGGAGGGGTGTCACAATGCAAGCGAATTGGAAGGAATTTGGCTTAAAGATGGGAATGTTTGTCACTGCGATTGCCTTTATCATTTTTACCCAGAAGACAGTCACATTGCCAATAACGGAAATCGCGGTTGCCTTTATCATCTCTGCAGAATTAATGGCCGTCAGCCAACCTATTAAAGAGGGTGGCCAGTCATTATCAATTTTGAAATGGGTCCGCAAAATAGATAACCGCCTCATTTATCTGATGATTATTGGGCAAATTATCTTGCTTGCTTTTTATATGCCAGACTTGTATTATTTTATGCCAGTATTTGCTTTTGAATATGATATTCGAAAGCCTCATCAACTATTCGCGCTGCTCATCTTTATCCCACTCCTAGGGTATTTGATTGGCCAGCCTTTTTCCGTGGCGATTATCATGACCGGTATTGCCGTATTGACCGCTTATATGCATACAGGCATTCAGTCTGCCTTAGCCTTTGAAACACGTGCTTATCATCAAATTGATCGCTTGAGTGCAGTCAATAAACGTTTCCGACAAGAACAGCAGCAGTTAATTGCCGTTCAAGACCAGCAATCACAAGAACTGGTTCGGTTAGAGCGGAAGCGAATTGTCGATGAAATCCATGATATATTGGGCCACCAACTATCATCTGCAGTGATTCAAATAGGTGCCTTAGAGTATATTGTCAAAGACGCCCAAGCCAAAGAAAGTTTAGGACAGGTAAAAAATGTCCTGAATACGTCTATGGATAATATTCGAACTGTCATCCATGCTGAACGGGCATCTACCATTCAGTTTGACCAGGCATTGAAACAGTTAACAGAAGACTTTACAAAAACCCCCATTCAATTTGTCTATCAAAATACCCGGCCGTTGACCAATCAATATGCCCATTCCATTTTAAATATTGTCAGAGAAGGGCTCACTAATATTAATAAACACTCTAATGCCAGTAAAGTCCAATTGCGGTTTGTGGAGTCCGTTGACCAGTGGCACTTGCTGTTGGCTGATAATGGCCGTAATATTGAAGCAACACATCCTGCTGGTATAGGCTTGATGAATATGGAAGAACGGGTGGAATTACTGGGCGGAAAAATGCACATTTCAAAAGAAAATGGTTTTCGGATCTTTATCACGATCCCATTCAAGGAGGACATAGACGATGAAGATACTATTAGTGGATGACGACTTGCTGGTGACGAGTGGAATTGAAATCATCTTGAAGGGGAAGGCTGCTGATTTAGGTTACGACTTGGATATCGTAGGGATTGCCAGTCATGGGGAGGGAGCTGTCGACTTGTATCAGCAATTTCACCCAGATATTGTCTTGATGGATATCCGGATGCCAGTGATGACGGGCATTGAAGCGGGTAAGGAAATACTGGCTAAAGACCCAGACGCACGCATTATTTACCTGACTACCTTTCTTCAAGATGAGTATATTATTGATGCCCTAAAATATGGAGCCAAGGGTTACTTACTAAAAACTGACTATGAATCCCTCATTCCGGCAATTGAAGCCGTGATGAAGGGGCAGCGAGTGTTTGGTGACGAAATTGTCGCCAAGATTCCCAGCTATTTAGAGCAAGATAAGACTGTGAAAAAGGCTAATCCATTGGTTGCGCAGTTATCAGAAAAGGAGCGAGACCTCATTTACTGGGTGGCGCAAGGTTTAAATAATAAGGAGATTGCCCAAGAAATGCATTTTTCCGAGGGGACGATCCGTAACTACCTGTCTGAAATATTGGATAAGTTGGCGATACGGGATAGGACGCAATTAGCCATTTATTATTTCAAAAATATTGAAGGACTAGATTAGGGCGGTTTCGTCCTTTTTTCAATAGTTGTTACGCCTTCTTTCGTTGATTCAATAGGGTTGATAGTGTATACTAAACACTTGTAAAGGAAAACTGCTTGACAAATTTTTGACAGATGGATGTGGCTTAGATGGAGATTCAAAAAACAAATGAAATGAATACCCTGTTGATTTTCTATGGGGATTTGTTGACTGAAAAGCAACGTGTTTATATTGAACTGTATTATGCTGAAGATTTCTCTTTAGGGGAAATCGCTGAACATTTTGATGTGTCGAGACAGGCGGTTTATGATAACATTCGACGGACAGAGAAGAGTTTGTTGAAGTATGAAAATCATCTGCATTTAGCGCGTGATTACTATGCGCGTGAAGCGGTAGGGGAAGAGATGGCACGTTATGTAGCTGAAAAACACCCTGAAGATGTACAATTGGTTGATTATATGAATCAATTAATTGCAATCGACAACCGTGACGAGGCAGATGCAGATATTTAACAAACTAAATGCCGAATTGAATGCTTAAGATGAATGAATAAATAAGGAGTGTTACCAAGAATGGCTTTCGAAAGTTTATCGGATAGGCTACAAGGCGCTGTCCAAAACATGGGTAAGAAGGGTAAAATTACCGAGGGCGATTTAAAAGAAATGATGCGTGAAGTGCGTCTGGCTTTACTAGAAGCTGACGTGAACTTTAAAGTCGTGAAAGATTTTGTGAAACGTGTCAATGAACGTGCGCTAAACAGTGAGGTATTGCAATCACTATCGCCAGCGCAACAAGTCGTGAAGATTGTTAACGACGAATTAACTGACTTAATGGGTGGAGAACACGAAGATATTCAATTCGCAACCACACCACCAACCGTGATTATGATGGCGGGGCTTCAAGGTGCCGGGAAAACAACTACCGTTGGTAAGTTAGCAGCTTTCTTGAAGAAAAATGACCACAAGAAACCCTTGCTGGTAGCCGGCGATATTTACCGTCCAGCCGCTATCAACCAGTTACAAACAATCGGTCAACAATTAGACTTACCAGTCTTTACTTTGGGTGACCAAGTAAGTCCAGTTGAGATTGCGACTCAAGCGATTGAACATGCTAAAATGAATGGCCATGATCTAGTCTTCATCGATACGGCCGGTCGTCTACAAATTGACGAACGGTTAATGACTGAGTTAAAAGATATAAAAGCAGCCGTTAATCCGGATGAAATCTTATTAACTGTTGACTCGATGACTGGTCAAGAGGCGGCCAACGTTGCTAAGGCCTTTGACGAAGAGTTGGATATCACAGGGGTTGTCTTAACGAAATTAGATGGTGACACCCGTGGTGGTGCGGCCTTATCTATCGTTTCTGTAACTGGTAAACCGATTAAATTTACGGGTACTGGTGAGAAATTAAACGAGATTGAGCGCTTCTACCCAGACCGTATGTCTAACCGAATTTTAGGTATGGGGGATATGTTAACCCTTATCGAGAAAGCCCAAGCTGAGTTTGATGAAAATGAAGCAGAAGCGATGGC
>JAEZWY010000059.1 GCA_023442905.1 Bacillota bacterium
ATTCTAATCTGTAATTTATAGAAAGTCAACCGGAAAAGTAAAATTCTTTTTACAAAATTTTTAAACTAGGAAATATTGGCTCGAACCCTTGCGATTGCTGCGGTCACAGCTTCCGGCGCTGGCCCCCCAGCAACATTCCGGCGGTAAACACAATTCTTCAAATCGATGGCGTCGTAAATATCGGCATCAAATAAATCAGAGAATTCTTGGTATTCAGCTAAGGTCAATTCTTCCAAGCTCTTATGGTTTTCCGTGCAGTAACCCACTAAATCTCCGGATACTTGGTAGGCATCTCTAAAGGCCATCCCCTTGTTGGTCAAGTAGTCTGCACAGTCTGTTGCGTTTAAAAAACCAGTTCCACAAGCCGCATACATAATTTCTTTATTGACGATTGTCGCTTCTAACATGCCCGGTAATAGAGATAACATAGCTTTCACATGGTCAATCCCGTCAAAAAGCTGTTCCTTAATTTCTTGCAAGTCTTTATTGTACGCAAGCGGCAGGCCTTTCATAATGGTCAAAACGCTCATCAGATTCCCGTAAACCCGGCCCGTTTTCCCACGCATTAATTCATGGATATCCGCATTCTTCTTCTGTGGCATGATCGATGAACCAGTTGAGAAGGAATCTTTCAGGCTGATGAAACGGAATTCTTGGCTGGACCACATGATCGTTTCTTCCGCGTAACGGGACATGTGCATGGACATCATAGCTAAATCTGACAGGAATTCGATGGCATAATCGTTGTTGGATACTGCATCGATTGAGTTAACGTATGGTGCTGTGAAACCTTCCACCTGGTCAGTTGTATAGAAAGGGTCAATTGGGTAAGTGGACGTTGCTAAGGCTCCCGCACCCAGTGGCATATCGTCCGCTACCCGATTAGAAATGTCTTCAAACCGCGATAAATCCCGGCTAAACATTTGTGCGTAAGCTAGTAAATAATGCGCATAAGTAATCGGTTGCGCCCGTTGTAAGTGAGTGTAGCCTGGCATAATCGTGTCCAAGTGTCCCTCTGCTTTTGTTAAAATAGCCTCAATCGCTAGTTGGGTTTTCTCGATAAAATCTTGCAATTCATCCAACACATAAATCCGCATAGCCGTCGCTACCTGGTCATTACGAGACCGGCCAGTGTGGACCTTCTTCCCAATTGTGCCAAGACGGTTAGTCAACTCAGCCTCGATGAAAGAATGAACATCTTCCGTTGTAAAATCAACGGCTAAAGTCCCATCCGCATAATCTTGACGCATTTGTTCAAGCTCTTTAACCAAGCTGTCCGACTCCTCTAAACCAAGAATCCCTTGGTGACCTAACATGGCCGCATGGGCTTTCGACCCACGGAGGTCAGCGTCCAACAAGCGATAATCTACTTGGATAGACTGGTTGAATTGATAAGCATCTTGTGACATTTCCTCGTGAAATTTATTAGACCAGATGGCCATAGCGATACACTCCTTTGATATATTGACAAATTTTTGTCTTTTCTAGTATTCGTTATTGAGAATATTAACAAATAATGAGAAAATAACAAGCCCTTTTTATTTTTTGCAGGCTTAAGATGCCAGTTTAATCGCATGGAAAAAGAGCTAGCAACCACAATTGCTAGCCCTTCTTAAATGATTGTGAAATTTTTTGGACGTTCTTATAAAGTTACAATACCGGTATCTAATAAACCAACCTCTTCAATTTGCTTAGCCAATTGCAAGAGTAAATATTCATTTCCTTTATTGGCAATGAATTGCGCCCCTATTGGAAGGCCCTCTTCAGTCTTAAACATCGGCAAGGAAATAGCCGGTTGGCCGATTAAGTTAACGATAGATACATAGGGTGAGTAAGGGATTGATTGGCCGAAATGGTCCCAAACCAATTGTTGCTGGTCGTCTTGGCTTAATTGGTCGATCTCTTTTCCAGCTTCAATAATGCTTTCATCCGGATCGAAAACACCTTGTTTAGGTGCTGGACCATTGGTTGTGGGTGTCAGCAAAATATCATATTTGTTGAATTCCGCTTCGTAAATAGCCGCCCATTGATCCCAATCCGCAAGCATTTGACTCAGTTCAACCCCTGAAATCTTGTAACCAGAACGATAAATCGCCCAGGTCAGTGGTTCCATATCTTCGAAAGCCAATGATCGTCCAAGACCCTTTTCAATATTTTCCATCATGGCCGCTGTTTCGATACTATTCATTTTGAAGTAGGACTTCATAACGGCTATACGGTCAACCGGATCGGTTACTTGGAACACTTCGTGGCCTAAGGCTTTCAATTGCCCGGTGACTTGATCGATGACAGCCTGTCCTTCTGCACTAATTGGCAATGATTCATGCACGTCAGTTAGGAAACCTATACGCAGTGGTCGGTCTAAATCAGTGAGTGCTGTCTGCGTAATTTTCGGCAATAAGAAAGGCGATTCATACTGAGTTGTCTGCAAGGCTTTCAGCAATGCCCAAGTATCACGGACTGATTTTGTTAAGGCAAAAGGCACTGCCGCCCCTTGCCAGCTACGGTACTTATCTGGCCCCACCGGCATACGTCCACGACTAGGTTTCAAGCCGATTAGTCCTGAATATGAGGCAGGCATTCGAATTGAACCACCACCATCAGAAGCATAAGTAAGCGGGACTATTCCAGCTTTTAAAGCAGCTGCTGCGCCACCACTGGAACCACCAGGATTACGGCTGGTATCGATTGGTGAATTGACTGCGCCAAAAGCTTTAGAATCACTAATCCCTTTAAAACCAAATTCAGGTACATTAGTCCGACCAATGGCAATGAAACCAGCATCTTCAATGGCTTTAACAAGATTATCTGTCTCCTGTGCTTTGTTATCTTTTAGTAGTTTTGAACCACTGGCCGCTAATTGTCCAGCTTGAGATTGACCAAGGTCTTTAATTAAAGTGGGGACCCCGAAAAATGGCGGTAAATCTGTTTTTTCTTGTGGGCTTAACTGCGCTAATTGCGCATCATATGCCTCAGCCTTCGCCAAAGCTTCCTCATCTTGACGCCAAACAACCGCATTTAATGTCGGATTTAATGCATCCACATTGTCTAAACTTGCTTTGACTAGGTCTTTGACAGAAATATTGCCCTGTTTAATTTGATCAGCATAATAACTTGCATCTTCAGTAAATAACACCCTAAAACGCCCCTTTATCGGTTAAATATTTTGATAATTTAATGAATCCATAATCTTATTATATTCAAAATAGCCTATTGAAAGATAGGTTAAAGCCTTGTCTTAGAAAAAGTATAAAAAATAGGGTTCTTTTACAAATAGTGTTGGTAAATAATTTCAAATATCGCGAATACGTTATTTAGTATTTATTAATATGTAAATGAGCTTCAAAGAGAAAAGCTATACACGATTATGTGTATGGCTTTTTTT
>JAEZWY010000130.1 GCA_023442905.1 Bacillota bacterium
CTACAAGGATGACTTCGACATGGTTCATATCAATACCGTCTTTCCGTATTCCCTTGTCGTTGCCAGAAAGGCAAAAGCCGCTGGTAAACCTGTCATCTACCATGCCCCCTCAACTATGGAGGATTTCAAGAATTCCTACACATTTTCTAACCAAGCGTCGCTCGGTTTTAAATACTGGCTCAACACCTGCTACAACTCGGCAGACCTGATTCTAACGCCAAGTCAGTATGCTAAAAACTTACTTGAAAAATACGATATCGATAAACCAATCCATGTCATTTCAAACGGGATTGACCTAGCTTATTGGCAAGCTAGCCAAGAAGAAGTGGCCAACATGCGGGCGCGGTTTAATCTGCGCCCAGACCAGAAAGTAGCCATTTCGGTGGGTCTACAAATTGAGCGTAAGGGGATTATCGAATTTGTCGAGTTGGCCAAGCAAATGCCAGAGGTTACCTTTATTTGGTTTGGCTATTCAAATCCTTATGCCTTACCTAAAGATGTCAAAAAGGCCATTGCCACCAAGTTGCCCAATTTAATTTTTGCCGGCTATATCCCGCGTGATCAGGTCCGCGTTGCCTATCAAATGGCAGATGTCTATTTATTCATGACGCACGAGGAAACAGAAGGGATCGTCTTACTTGAAGCATTAGCCAGCAAGGTGAACACGATTGTATCTGATTTACCTGTCTTTGATTATTTAAAAGCTGATCGAGATGTTTATAAAGCCAATGCACTTGAAGATTTTAAAGTGCAATTGCAAGGTCTTTTAGACGGTGATTTAGCCAGTTTGAGTAAAAATGGTTACCAACAAGCCAGTTTAAAAAGTATTCAAAATATTGGTCAACAGTATATTTATGAGTACCAATATGCCGGTGCCTGTCAACTTGGAAAGCAAAGCGATAAAAAACTCAACAAAATCCTTTCTTCAACTTTTAAAATATAATGACAAAATCTACTAAAAAATTGCAGACAAATTGACGGTCCAGTCTAACTTCAGACTTGGGTCGTCTTTTTCCATAATATGTGCTTTTAGGGCCGCTATTTGTTATCATATGAAAATGATTGAAAAGGGGATAGATATGAAAGCAATTGGATTTGATTTAGACGATACCTTGTACAACCGATTAACCATCTATGAGGAAACCTACCGAGATATGCAGGCGACAGACCACCATTTAGACGTTGATTTTGAGACCTTCAATCAAGTCTACGCTGAATTCTCCGAGCAAGAATATCAAGCCTTTATGGCTGGCAAAAAGACAGAAGATGCCTTCAAAAACGACCGGGTTATTGAAACCTACGCCCATTTCGGTCATGAAATTGACCAAGCAACTGCAAAAGAATTCAACCAACTGAAAAACCACTATCAAGAACAATTAAGTTTGAGCGAAGACTTAGTAGCCTTGATGGAAGCAGCCTTATCTAAAGGGATGACCTTATTTGTCTTAACCAATGGAACGACAGAGGCTCAAATCGACAAATTGGCCAACCTAGGTGTCGACCAATTGATCGACCGAGACAAATGGTATATTTCAGAAAGTATGGGCGGGTCAAAACCACAACGCAAGGTATTTGACGCCATTGCTGCTGATTTAAATGTTGCACCTCAAGAAATCTTGTTCGTCGGTGACGACTACCAAAATGATATCGAAGGGGCGATAAAAGCCGGATGGCAAGCCATTCACTACAGTAAAATAGAAGTCCCAAACACAGTAGCCACCTGCACAACAGACGATTTCCTAGAAATGCGGACTTTGTTAAAGAATTTATAAAATCCAACTTGTCATGTCAGGTATCTTGATATGGGTGAGGGATTTCGGTAGAAAATATACCTAAAGAAACAAAGTGTTTTTAATTTATTATAAAGACAAAAAATGATGTGAACGATTCGATTTTTGAGAAAGCCAGCAAAAGCCTATATTTTGTTGGCTTTTTTATTTGGCATCTAATAAAACATAACTATCATAATATGTAAGATAATGTAACACGTTTTGTATTTTTGCGTAAATTTCATTGACAATTGATTGTATTTAGCACATGATAAAACACATATAAAATGATGAGAAAGTAAGAGGTGTTTTTTAATGATTGCATTTATGGGGTACGCCCTGATTGTTATTTTCATGTTTGTTATTATGCGTAAGAAGATGTCACCCTTCATTGGTTTGGTGTTCTTGCCACTGTTATGGGCGATAATTGGACAAGTCTTTAATTTGTGGCAGATTGATATTGGTCAAGCGGCTATGGATGGCTTGGGGACCACATCATCTACCGGGATTATGCTATTCTTCGCAATATATATGTTTACCATCATGATTGACGCAGGTCTATTCGACCCCTTGTCTAACGCGATGATTCGTTTAGCCAAAGGGGACCCCTTAAAAGTCGCCATGGCAACTCTTGCCTTAACTGCCGCGGTCTCCTAAAATGGTGACGGGACGGCGACTATGATCATTGTCTGTACCGCTATGGTGCCAATTTACAAGAAACTAAATATGTCCATGCTAAACCTAGCTGTTTTAACCATGACGTCGCACTCAATCGTCAACTTACTACCTTGGGGTGGTCCAACTGCCCGTGCTATCGCTGTTATGGGGGTTGAAACCAATGATGTAATGCGCGGACTAATGCCGATGATGGTAGCTGGTTTGATTTATATGTTTATCATCGCTTGGGTTTTTGGTTTACAAGAACGGAAGACGCTTGGTGTGGTCAACTTGTCTGAACAAGAAATGCAGGCCATGATGGTCATCGACGACCCAGAAACACTGGAATTACGTCGACCTAAAAATGTCTGGATCAACTTAATTATCGTCCTAGTAGCCATCGCCTTATTGGTTGAAGGGTCTGTGCCTTCAGCGATTATCTTTATGTTAGGGACTGTGATCACCTTACTAGTCAACTATCCTAATCCTAAAGACCAAAAAGCGCGAATTGACAGCAACGCATCTGAAGCCAACCAGGTGGTTATGACCGTATTTGGTGCCGGTATTTTCATGGGGATTTTAAACGCGACCGGTATGTCAGATGCCATCGCCACATCCCTAATCACTATCATCCCTGAGTCATTAAGTGGTTTCTACGGTCTAATCGTAGCCATTATTTCAGCGCCAGGTACTTATTTCCTACATAACGATGCCTTCTACTACGGCATGATGCCTATCTTGTCAGAAGCCGGATATGCTTACGGATTTACCCCGTTACAACTGACATTTGCGTCTCTAATCGGTCAATCTTTCCACTTGTTCAGCCCACTAGTGCCTTTCTCATACGTACTACTTGGCTTAACTGGCGTGGAATGGGGCGACTGGCAGAAAAAAGGTTTGGTCGTATCACTTGGCATTTTCATTGTCTACGTGATTACTGCTGCCATCTTTGGTTTGTTACCCATTTTCCAATAATGATGAATCAATTAAAGCTATTATATTATCGACTTTAAAAGGAGTGGTTTCATGACGAATACACATACAATCGCCTTAATTCCTGGAGACGGGATTGGGAAAGAAATTACAGAAGCCGTTAAAGAGGTGGCAAAAGCCCTAGGCAGTCCAATTGCTTGGGATGAAGTGGTCGCTGGCCAAGATGCCATTGATGCCACGGGTGAACTGATTCCCAAAGCCGTTTACGACGCCATCGATACCCACAAGGTTGCTTTGAAAGGGCCCGTTGCAACGCCAATTGGGGAGGGGTTCAGATCGGTCAATGTATCGCTAAGAAAACATTATCAATTACATACAAACATCCGTCCAATCCGCGTATTAGGCCAAATTCCAGCCATACACCGGGATGTGGACATCGTCTTATTTCGGGAGAATACAGAAGATTTATACGCGGGTGTTGAAGCGCAAATTTCACCTGACGAAGCCCATTCCATCAAAATTATTACTAGAAAGGCAACAGAACGGATTGTTACAGCAGCTTTCGAGTATGCCGTAGCTAATGACCGCAAGACGGTGGCTATCGTCACTAAAGCCAACATTATGAAATTATCGGACGGCTTATTCCTAAAAGTCGCTCGCGAAATTGCCGCTAAATATCCGCAAATTGAAGCAACAGAAGTTTTAGTCGACAACATGGCCATGCAATTGGTTATGCGTCCTCAACAATACGATGTGGTCGTCACCGAAAACTTATACGGCGATATTTTATCTGATTTGATGGCCGGTTTAATTGGAGGTTTAGGATTAGTGCCAGGTGCCAATTTGGGCGACGATGTGGCGATATTTGAGGCCGTTCATGGCTCAGCACCAGATATTGCTGGTCAAGGTATTGCCAACCCGACAGCCATCTTATTAGCCTTTGCAGACCTACTAGACCATATTAGTTTACAGGCGGATGCCACTCGTTTGCGCGACGCTTTGAATACGGTCTTGTCCGATGTAGGTAACTTTACCCGAGACTTAGGCGGCGATTTAACAACAGCAGCCTTCACCGACAGGGTTATCGCAGCCTTAGCATAAGATGCGGTGACTTAACACAGTCTAATGATTTTGATTTGAAAAATGAGGCCAGCGCACTTCAACTTGAGGGTAGCGTAAAGGAGTTGACCAGCAATTCCTTTGCGTTGCCTTTTTGCTATATAAAGATGCGATATTTCAAATTTTTTCTTTTACGGCGTATAACGCTCGTTAAGATACGTCTTCAAACCAGGTTCCAAAAGTCAAACGCTTCCGACACTTCCCAAAATATGCTAAATACTTGAAGTGTTTATTCGGCTTTTGGTCTAGTGCGTCGAGTCTAAACGACTTTTGTCACACCTCCAATTACCAAGCTTTTGAATTGACTATTTGACTGTGGTTATCGTATGATATGGTTAATTAGTCAAAGTTAGTCAAAATAAGAATCAGGCTTGAGGTGATGAATATGAAAAATAGAAATATGTCTGATATTATTGAATCTTATTTAAAGCAAATCTTACAACAAGAAGAGCATGTTGAGATTAGTCGTAGCGAAATAGCAGATCAATTTCAATGTGTACCATCCCAAATTAATTATGTTATCAACACACGATTTACCCCACAAAAGGGTTATATTGTAGAAAGTAAACGTGGTGGCGGTGGCTATATCCGTATTATGAAATTGGAAATTGTCGAAGAAGCAGATTTAATTGATGCTATGGTCGACCTTGTCCACCAAAAAACGACATTACGAGATGCTACTGCCATCATTCAAAATTTATTAGTCAATAAGATTGTTACCGAAAATGAAGCACAGATTATGCATTCAGCAGTCGACAAGGATGCCTTAGGCAAAATTGTAAACGCTGATGAAGTACGATCATTAATTTTAAGATCGATGCTAGTGAAGCTGAAATATAGGTAACCAGATAGGAGGACCTTATGAACGAAATTTATACAGAGAAAGCAAAACAGGCCTTATTGTACGCTGCCGAAGAAGCCAAACAATTTCGTCATAAAGCCATTGGAACAGAACATTTGTTGCTAGGACTTTACCGTGAGCCTGAGGGTGTTGCGCATAACGTGTTAGTTGACCACTTGCCAAGTTACGAGGCTGTGAAAGAAGAAGTTGAATTTGTCATTGGTTATGGCAAGGACGAGGTCGCAGATAGCCCATTAGATTTAAATCGTGTGGTATATTCACCACGTTCTAGAAAAGTCTTATATATTGCGGGTGAAGAAGCACAACGCCAACAGGTCACTTTAGTAGGGACAGAGCATATTTTGCTATCCCTAATTGCAGACCATGTATTAGCTGTTCGAATTCTAAAAAACTTGGATGTAGATATTGAGAAATTACGTAAAGATATCTACCGTTCAATTGGCCAACGTCCACCCGTACGTAA
The DNA here is from genome assembly GCA_023442905.1 of Bacillota bacterium. Classification (GTDB taxonomy): domain Bacteria; phylum Bacillota; class Bacilli; order Lactobacillales; family Aerococcaceae; genus Aerococcus. Next base: position 5,804 of record JAEZWY010000130.1, read on the forward strand.
CCGTAGTAACGAAAACAATAATAAACAATCAAATCGTGGCAGTAAACGTCCACAAAGTGCAACACCAACCTTAGACTCACTAACTAGGGACTTAACTGAGCAAGCACGTAACGGGCAATTAGACCCAGTGATCGGCCGTAAGAAAGAGTTACGTCGCATCATGCAAGTCCTTAGCCGTCGAACTAAAAATAACCCTGTATTAGTAGGAGAACCAGGTGTTGGGAAAACAGCCATCGCTGAAGCAGTTGCTATTGCCGTTGCTAACAATGATGTTGTTTCTACCCTAGCCAACAAACGTGTAGTATCACTTGATGTTGGTTCACTAGTCGCTGGGACGAAATACCGTGGGGAATTTGAAGACCGCGTGAAAAACTTACTTGAAGAAACGGAAAAAGCTGGTAACGTCATCTTATTTATTGACGAATTACATAGCTTAATCGGTGCCGGAGCAGCAGAAGGGGCTATTGATGCTTCCAACTTAATGAAACCAGCCCTTGCGCGTGGTCACTTACAAGTAATTGGGGCAACGACCTTAAATGAATACCAAAAATATATTGAAAAAGATGCGGCCTTAGAGCGTCGCTTTGCTAAAGTACTTGTCGACGAGCCTAGTGAAGCTGATGCTATTGAAATTCTTAAAGGTATCCGGAAAGATTATGAAAAATTCCATCGAGTGACGATTAAAGATGAAGCTATTGAAGCTGCTGTTCGTCTAGGTAACCGTTATATTGCTGATCGTTTCTTACCAGATAAAGCGATTGATATTATGGATGAAGCTGCAGCAACAGCACGTTTAGACAATGGTGATAAAGATACAACCCAACAAACCATTGTAGGCATTCGTAAGCAATTAACTGATTTAGAAGAATTGAAGAAACACTATGTGAATACCCAAGAATTTGAAAAAGCAGCAGGTGTTCACCAACAACAGCAACGTTTAAGTCAAGAATTATTCGCTCTACAAAATAACCCACAAGTTGTTCAAGATGAGCCGTTTGATATTGAGATTGACAGCCAAAACGTAGCGGATATTGTGGCTATGTGGACAGGTGTGCCAATGCAACAGCTTACCCAAACTGAAAACCAACAGCTGATCAATCTAGAAGACCACTTACACAAACGTGTTAAAGGTCAAGATGAAGCAGTGAGAAGTGTTGCTCGTGCAGTTCGCCGTGCACGATCTGGCATTAAAGATCCAAACCGTCCAATTGGTTCATTTATGTTCCTTGGGCCAACAGGTGTTGGTAAGACAGAGTTAGCTAAAGCGTTAGCTGGTGAGATGTTTGGTTCAGATAACAACATCATCCGTTTAGATATGTCTGAATACATGGAAAAATACTCAACGAGTCGTATGATTGGGTCAGCGCCAGGTTACGTAGGTTATGACGAAGGGGGTCAATTGACTGAACAAGTTCGTCAACACCCATACTCAGTTGTATTATTCGATGAGATTGAAAAAGCGCATCCGGATGTGTTCAACATGTTATTACAAGTTTTAGATGATGGTTATATTACTGACTCTAAAGGGCGTAAAGTGGACTTCCGTAATACTGTGATGATTATGACATCTAACTTGGGTGCTACTGCCATCCGTGATGATAAAAATGTCGGATTTGGTGCTAAACAAGCAACCGATAGTCATGAAGAAATGGACAGTCGTATTCGTAAAGAATTAAAATCTGCTTTTAGACCAGAATTCTTAAACCGTGTTGACGAAATTATTGTCTTCCATACATTAGAAGAAGAACAAATCGTTGAAATCGTACAGAAATTTACTACAGCCCTAAGCAAATTATTAGCAGAACAAGGTGTAAAACTACGTGTTACACAAGCAGCCAATAAAGATATCGCTAAAAAAGGCTTTGATAAAGAGTACGGTGCGCGACCATTACGTCGTGTGATCCAACAGAAAATTGAAGACCCAGTGGCTGAAATGCTGATTGCCGACAAAATTGCTGAAGGTGATGTTGTTACAGTTGGTGCCCGTCAAGGTGAACTATACATTCGTGTAAAACATCCGGATGGCCAAGAAGAAAGTAATGACGTCAAGGATTTGATTGGTGCAGGTCAATAAGCTTTTACAACAAGTCATATGAAGCGGACTGTAATGTTGATACAGTCCGCTTTTTTCATTTACTTTTGGAACGGTTCTTAATGATGGCAAGTATGGGTCGACCACTAAAAAGGGTTGGCATTTTAGCCTAAATTACTGTCCTGACGAGTAGCCATATTGTTTTCGCTGGTATAGTGAATATGCTATAATGTATATAATAATTACGGGGAGTGATAACATGGAACAATCAACTAAAAAAGGTTTAATTGCTTTAGGCGCAATTGCTGCAATCGCAGGTATTGCCGCTGTCGCATTATACCAAGAAGATAAAAACTCAGTAGTCAGTGATTTCATCGATGATGCTGGTCGTCAATTACGCCATACACGTCGTGACTTAGCTCGTCGAGCTGATGATGTATCATTTTTACCAAACCGCTCATTCGGTGACCGTGTAAAAGATTCAGCAGCAGATGCTTACGACTATGCTGTAGGCCAAGCAAAATCATTTACAAAATAAATCGAAAATAAATGCCTCCAATTGCTATGCGTAATAGTAGTTGGGGGTATTTTTTTGTTTTAACCAGAATGACATTAGCAGTTGAAACTGGTACACTTATGAATATGAGATTTTAAAAAGAAGGGTGAAATAATGATGAGAATTGGTTATCAAGGTATACCGGGGGCTTATAGTGAGGCAGCAACAATTGCCTTTGTAAATGAACAATTGCATGTAGAAATTGACGATGAGCGATTGGAAATCATTTCCTATGACGACTTTCAACCTATGGTAGATGACTTAGTGGCTGAAAAAGTAGACCGAATTGTCATGCCAATTGAGAATTCGACAACAGGGTTAATTGCTCGAACAATGGATATTATCCGTTACCAACCTGTCCTAGCAAAATATGAACATTACCAACCGGTTAACCATGTTCTATGGGGCTTGCCTGGTGCTGATATTCAAAAAGTGGAAAAGGTCTACTCTCATCCAGAAGCCCTGTCACAGTGTAAATTATTATTCGACCGCTATCCTAATATGGATCCTGTAGCTTACATTGATACCGCTGTTTCAGCGGAATATATTGTCCAAGAGAATGACCCTACTATCGCAGCGATTGCTAGTCCGCGAGCAGGTGAATTACACGGCTTGCAAGCTTTAGAACCAGCAGCTTATGATGAAGCTGGTAACATGACACGCTTTTTAGTATTTGAGCGTTACGATCATATTGATATGACCAATACCCATGATAAATTAATGTTATATATTGAAACACCGCATGAACCAGGTGCCCTGGCGAAGTTATTACAAGTATTAGATGTTTACCGCATTAACTTGGAGGGGTTAAATGCCCGTCCAATTCCAATGAAACCCTTCCGTTATGGTTTCTTTATTGAAGCAGATCCAAGTAATATGATTGGCGACTTAGAAGCGTTAGAGAAGATCTTAAAAGCATTGTCTACTCATATTCAAGTAGTGGCGCAATTTAAACAAAACCGTTAGCTTGATAAAGCTTTTCTCTTTTTCAATGAGAAAATATTATAACTTAAACCGCTTACATGTTACAATGGGCTTGTATAGACAGATAAGATATAGGAGGAATTTTCATGGATAAACGTAAAGTAATTATCGATACAGACCCAGGGATTGACGACGCTGCAGCCTTAATGACAGCCTTGTCGGATGATAGCTTAGATATTTTAGGGTTTACGACGGTTGCTGGAAATAAAGGATTAGATATGACAACAACAAATGCTGTTCGTGTATCTACTTATTTCGATGGCCGCGTGAAAATTTATCCTGGTGCGGACAATGATTATACTTCTCTTAAAGAGAATAAACCACCAAGAGAGAATGCAACTGGAAATATCCACGGATCAAACGGAATGGGTGGCGTTGACTTTCCATATGACGAAAGCCTGATTCAAGACCAACATGCTGTGGACTTCATTCTTGAACAAGTAAAGGCACATCCAGGTGAAATTGATTTAATCACCTTAGGACCACTAACGAATATTGCCTTGGCTGTTGAAAAAGACTTAGACACCATGAAACAAGTTCGCTCAATTATGTCTATGGGAGGCGCTGCTTTCGATGGGAATACGAACCCAGTAGCAGAATTTAACTATTGGTTTGACCCCGTTTCAGTAGATATCGTCTTTGAAGCGCTTGGTGAATCTGTACCTATCACTATGGTTGGTTTAGATGTTACCAGACCATCCTTATTAGACATGAATGACCTAGAATTCATCCGCCAAGCTGGTGGAGAATTAGGCGGCATGATTCGTGAAATGTTCGATGATTATGTCCTCAATTCATTTGAAAATGAAGGGAAAATTGGCATCGTTATCCATGACCTTGTAGCAGTTGTTGGTTATCTACATCCAGAGATCCTAACTGAGGTTTACCATACTAATTTAGTCATTGAAACTAAAGGTGAATACACATATGGTCAAACAGTCATCGACTTTGATGAACGAACAGACAGACCAAAGAACGTCTACATCGCAATGGACATTGACCTTGAAGCCTATAAAGGCCATGTTATCTCAACCCTATTCGGTGAAGATAAGTACGATCAATACCTAGATATGCTAGATTAATTTCTAGCAAAAAGGGCATACAAAATTAAGCTAGATAAGTAGGTGACGGAAATGTACAAGTTTGAATTTATTTCCGCTGATATTCAAGAAAAAATCCGCCAGGGTATCTACCCTGTAGGAAGGTTACTTCCCAGTGAAAATGACTTGGCCAAGAATTACGATGTATCACGCGAAACCATTCGTAAAGCGCAAAAAAGATTAGAAGACACTGGCTTTATTCAAAAGAAACAGGGTAAAGGGGCGATTGTGCTCGACTTCGCTCGATTTTCTTTTCCAATATCCGGTCTAACTTCATACAAGGAATTGCAAGAATCACAGCAGTTTCATACTGCAACTCGAGTGCTAATGAACAAACAGATTCCAGCCCCTGATTTTCTTGTAGGCGAAGATGGGATTGAGGCAGGTGAACCCTTTATCCACCTTATTCGTGCGCGTGAAATGGAAGGTGAAACTGTCATTGTTGACCATGACTACCTTCGTGTATCCGTTATTCCAGACGGAGTGCCGGATGCTATAGCGGAAGTATCTATTTATCAATACTTTGAGCAAGAACTGAACTTGCAGATTTCCTTTGCTAATAAAGAAATTATTGCTAAACTGGCGGATGATATTGATCAAAAAGAAATGGCAATTGGGCCGGATGACTATATTATTCAAGTCAACAGCCATGTTTACTTAGAAGATGCCACCTTTTTCCAATACACTTCATCCCACCACCGTATTGATAAATTTCGATTTGCAGAATTTGCAC
>JAEZWY010000161.1 GCA_023442905.1 Bacillota bacterium
TTACAGGATTATCTAAAGAAGCAACTCGAGTGTACGGTTCAGATATTGCTTACTACGTATCGCAACGTGGTACTGGTGACGTATCAGTTAACTTAGGTTTGTTAGATTTACCAGATGCAGCAAATGATAAAATTCTAGGTTATAAAACTTCAACTGAAGGTATTTCATACATCGGCAACGATACTGAAGCGCCTTATGTAGCGATCATGCTTGAGTCAGGAAACTTACAAGGAGAAAAAGCCATGTTAGGTTTCTTTAAAGGTAAAATTTCTAAAGAGTCAATTACCTTAAATACTTTGACTAACGAAGCATATACACCAGAGGCAGAGACTTACGTATTTAGCGCTATCGAAGATACCAAAGAAGGGGAATCATTCGGACAAATTGTCGGTAAATATGTAGGAGATGCACAAGAGTCAATCACAAAACTGGAAAACCAAGTGTTCCCAACGTTACCAGTAGGATAATTTTATGATAGTTAACGGCTACTCCTATTTGTGGGGTAGCCTATTTTTTTGGAGGTTAAAAATATGGCAAAAGAATTACGATTAGAATTAAAAGATGAAAAAGGCAACATTAATACATTTATTCAGAAAAGTATTCCAATGCGGAAATTATTTGAATGGATGGAAATTGAAAAGGCGATTGAAGAGGGCGAGATTAAACAAGGTTTAGACGTGATTGTTAAAAAAGTAGAATTTGTCGCTGGTCTATTTGATGACGAACGCGTGACACCAGAAGCTTTATTAGATGGACTAGATGCTCGTGATTTCCAAGAAGCGATTCAACAAAAAATTTGGGTAGTTCTGGGTATTGATCTTGACCCAAAAAAAGAAGAGACAGCGGAAAAATAACCGCTAAAGAGGCTTTAGATAATCTCTACAGCTTAGTTAGAAACATCGTTAAGGGTATAGATGGCTACACAATTAATGATGTGTTAGACACTGATTATGACATGCTAATGGGTGTGCTATTTAGTCAAAAATCTACTAAACAAGATGCAGTTGATTTAGCAGACTTTATCAAAACAATTTAGGAAAAACAATTTAGGAAAGGAGGAAAAATATGGCAGGGAATGCACCTTTAGGACAAATGATTATTGAATTAGGATTGGATAGTTCCGATTTTGGTAAAGGTCTACAATCTTCAAAAAGAGAAGTAAAGACCTGGGCGAATTCGATGAAATCTGAAATGAATGCAGCTAAACTTGCGGGTAATAAAATGCAAGGGTTAGAAGCTAATTTCAAAGGTTTAACCAAAGTGATTGAAGCTCAAAAGAAACAAGTCGATTCACTAAAAAAATCGTACGAGGGATCATTTGTTGACGGAAAGGCAACCGCTCAAACTGAAAAATTAGCTGGTCAACTGAAACAGGCAGAATCCCAATTATTCAATTATAAAAACCAATTGAAGAATACAGCAGGCGAAATCGCTCGTACTAAAGTAGAAACTGAAGGTTGGACTGGTGTTCTAAATAAAGCCAGTGATCATTTAGTCACTGGTGGCGAAAAGATATCTAAATTTGGTCAAGGAGTTGCTGATATTGGTGGCAAAATGACCACGGGTATCACACTTCCAATCATCGGATTAGGTGCGGCAGCAGTTAAGACAGCGATATCTTTCGAAGATTCCATGAGCCAGTTACAATACGCTTCTAAAGCTTCAGGCGAAGAAATGAGTCGATTGCGAGAACTAGCTATTCAAATGGGTGAAGATACTATTTTTAGTGCAAAAGAATCAGGCGAAGCTATGGTTGAATTGGCTAAAGGTGGTATGAGTGTCGCTCAAATTGAAGCTGGTGGTCTAAAGACTGCAATGGACTTAGCAGCGGCGGGTAATATTGCTTTGGCGGATGCGGCCGAAATGACTGTTCAAGGGATGAACATGTTTAATATTGAAGCAGAAGATTCAAGTCGTATTGCCAATGCTTTGGCTGGTGGTGCGGATGCATCTACCGCTAGTGTGGAATCTATGGGTCAAGCTTTGAGTCAGGTTGGTACAGTAGCTAACACCGCAGGTTGGTCAGTTGAAGATACGACCGCTGCAATTGCTGCAATGGCGGATGCCGGTATTCAAGGGTCATTTGGCCCGGTTACTGAGAAATTGGTAGCATAAAACATTGTGTGAATTCGGGGAAAGCTAAACTAGATAGAAGTATGTACTATGCCGGTATTTATGGTATAATGTATCATATAAATACGAGTGAGGTACAAGAAATGAAAAGAATGAATACGGAACAAGCTCAAAGTAAAATTGACGTAGCTCATGGAAATAAGGAGTATGTTTTGGTAGAAGATTACGTCACTGCGAAAACTAAAGTCCTTGTTAGACACGAAGAGTGCGGTAATGAATGGAAAACTAGACCACAATATTTATGGGCGGGTCATGGTTGTCCTAAGTGTGCAGGAAACATTAGAAAAACTACCAGCCAGTTCAAAGATGAAATATATGAACTGGTGGGCGAAGAATATAGTGTTTTAACCTCATATAAAGGCAACCACGAAAAAGTAAGTTTCAAACATAATATGTGTGAATATGTATTTGAAATGGAAGTCAACGCTTTTTTAAGTGGTCAACGTTGCCCAAAGTGTAGTTTGGAAATAAAAGCAAATAAAAATAGAATACCTTTAGATATTGCTCAACGAAGAATGGATAAAGCAACTTCTAATGAATATAGAATTGTTGATAATTATAACGGTTTACACCCTAGAAAAAGCCCTAAGGCAGATGTGGAACATGTAACTTGCGGTTATGTATTCAAAGCTCACCCAGGCGATATTATCAGCTTATATTCTGGATGTCCTCAATGTGCGGAATCTAAAGGAGAAAAATATGTTGCTGAATTTTTAACCAAACACGAAATTGATTTCAAAAGACAATTTAGATTTGATGATTGTCGAAAAGAACGACCACTTCCATTTGATTTTGCTATATTTGAAAACAACGAGCTAAAATATTTGATTGAGTATGATGGTGAACAACATTTCAAACCTAAGTTTGGGATGGATAGTTTTATTAAAACTCAAGAAAGTGACAAAATTAAAAATGAGTATTGCTTAAATAATAATATTCATTTGATTAGAATTCCGTATAAACGTAGCACCACTAGAAAGAGTGCTAGAACATATATCTTTGATTTTTTATCTAACATGCTAATCCCGAGCCAAGCCTAGATGGAAACACTAGGAAGGTGTAACGACTAGATAAAGTAAGCTAACCAATTAAGCACAGTAAAACTACTGTGCTTTTTGTATGCAGAAATATCCACGAGCGCACAACCCCTTATCGTTATTAACGAAGGAGAAGATATAGTCTGAACTTATAGGAAACTATAAGAAGTATAGGATAAAGAGCCTATACGATAACATACGCAGATGCAGGTACATCATTAAAATCAATGCTCCAAAGATTGTCAGCACCAACTTCTAAGGCATCTGAATTAATGGCTGATTTAGGTATTCATCTATATGATGCTGATGGAAATATGAAATCAATGACTGACGTCGCTCAAGAATTACAAGATGGTTTCAATGGACTATCTCAAGAGCAACAACAACAAGCAATGGCTACTATTTTCGGTAGTGACGCGGTTCGTGCTGCAACAGTATTTATGAACGAAGGTTCAGCTGGATTAGGAGAATATAAAAAAGCCACTGAAGATGCGACTGCAGCACAAGAAGCAGCAGATGCACAAATGAGTGAATCAGCACGTAATTGGGAAGAATTACAAGGTTCATTAGAAACATTATCAATTACAGTTGGCGAGAAGTTACTACCGATGTTTAATGATGGTGTTGAATATATAACTGGACTTGTTGAATCCTTTAGCGAATTATCAGAAGAACAGCAAAATAATATCTTAAAATGGGCTGGTATTGCAGCGGCAGCTGGACCGGTACTTACAATAGCAGGTAAAGGAATATTCGTTTTCGGTAAATTAACCACCGGTATTGGTAAGCTAGGTAAAGGTTTAATCAACTTAATGTCTAACAATGCTGGTAAAAAAGCAATGAAGGATATCGCCGATAGTGCATTAGATGCTGGTAAAGGTTTAGATGATGTTGGTAACAAGGCAGGAAAAGTATCAGGCTTAGGTGCTACAGCATTTAACCCATGGGTATTAGGTGCAGGATTAGCTGTTGCAGCAATTGGTGGTATTGGTTATGCGCTCTACCACGAAGCAACAGAACCCCAAAGGCGAGCAAAAGAATCTGTAGAAGAAACAGATGGTGCTTATCAAAGCTGGTTTGATGGCGTTACTTCTGGTATCGATTCGGTAAAAGAAGTTGGAAATATAGCGGTTGATGGTGCGGAAGCAAGCGCGGAAGCATATAAGCAAGCTGCTAAAGATATTCAAAAAGCGAACGCAGATATTCAGAATTCACTTGATGCAATGTTTGATGAAGGATTTTTTAATAATCAACATCAATTCTTTAAAGGGGATATCTTCAAGCAATTTACTTTAGAATTGGATGAAGTTAACCACAAAATGAAAGAATTTGGTGCATCTGAAGAAGAAATCGCAAGGGTATCTGAAGCGTTTAATAATTATGGAACGATGCTAGGTAATGCTAGCTCGGAAGTAATGCGTGCTTTAGAAGATAATATCAAAGTGACTCCAGAATGGGCATCTGCTCAAATCCAAGCAGTTGAAGGTGTTACTACCCAAACTATCGCTTCTTTACAGGAACGCAGACAAGCTGAATTGG
>JAEZWY010000176.1 GCA_023442905.1 Bacillota bacterium
ATTATTATCCATGAACATTTCAGGGCTGAACTTGATTTGGCACGGGTTCCAATACCCAATCTGGTACCCGTACCGTTTTTCATTCGTCTTTTCATTCTTCGTATTATTTATCGGCTACCAGCTCTACCGACAAAAAACCGTCTTATCCATTAAAAGTGCAATAGCTTTGCTGATACCTTTTGCTATTGCCTACGGTTACCTGTTCTATAAGATTGAAGAATTTGACTATATTTCAGTCACAACAGTCCTAGTCTCCTTCGTCTTATTCGTTGGGGTCACTGCCCTACTGATGATGGCTGTTGACTTCGACCGGTTGATTTACATCCTCCTATTGTTCATCACCATGAGTGAAGTGTTTGCCAACTCAGTGATCACTATTTCCTCTATTTCTTACTTGAAAGAAGATGACTTTGCGGATTATATTGCTGAAATCAAACCAGAAATCGCAGCCTATGCGCCCGGAGAAAACGAATTCTACCGAATGACCAAGACCTTCCAGCGGACAAAAAACGATGCCATGCAGCTGGGTTACTATGACTTGAACCATTTCAACTCGACAATGGAACGAAACACCACCCAATTGTTCAAACAATTAGGGCAACCTATGTCAGACGGCTTTACCAACTATACAACAGGGACCCTAGTGACAGACGCCCTATTCGGTGTCCAATATTACTTTGACGTCACCCCGTTTGAAGATAATCAAGGCGCCTTAAAAAACCGGATCATGTCAACGCGAGCTGACTTGAGTGAATACCCTGTTACAGAAGTCACAGACCAATTAATCATCCATGAAAATCCCAATGCCTTGTCGGTTGCCTATATGGTTAGCCAAGACATCCAAGACGTTGCCATTGATGACGTCAATCCAGTTTACTTGCAAGACGAATTGTTGAATGTCTTAAGCGGAAACGGCACAACAGACGGCATTGACCTTTCACAATTTGAGATTGCCAACTTTGCCAGCGTGGACCTTTTCCATGTGGATTCACAAGATGCTTCTGTGGTAAACACAGCTTATACCCGTGATGATACTGGAGAAGATTCGTTTATTGATATCCATATCAATGTCAAAACAGACCAAGCTTATTACATTACCGTCCCTTCATTCTTGAACGATGAAGAAGTCAAATACTACTTAGACGGCGAGCCACTGGACTACGATTCTTCCTACCAGTCGATTCAATTATTTAATATTGCCAACGACGAACAAGGCGCAGAGAAAGTATTTACCATCCAATTGCTAGATGACGAAACAACCCTAGCGGATATCAACCTCTATACCCTTGACCAGGAAAAAGTATCCACCATGGCAGAAGACTTAAAGCAAAATCAGTTGGAACTAACCAACTTCTCAAATGGGGCTTTCTAAGGCACCGTTACAGTAGACGATCCAAGTGAATACTTGATGGTCACTGTCCCATACGCAGAAGGTTGGCACGCTAAAGTCAACGGCGAAGAAGTCGATACCGTATCCCTATTAAACGGTGGCTTTATGGGTATCCAATTCCAAGAAGCTGGTGATTATGAAGTCACTTTCTACTACATCCCACAAGGCTTGATATTAGGTGTAGCCATTACAGGCGCAACCGGACTCGTACTAGTAGGTGTATATTTCTTTAACAGAAAAAAAGTGAAAACGAAATAAATATAAAACGTCTGCTGATAATTGTCGGCAGGCGTTTTTTAGAGGCATTTTTATGCAATTTGCCGTAAAAAAGAGGGGTTAGCCTAAGCTAACCCCTCTTTTACTATTTAAATAGATGTTAAATTATTTTGCTGCGTCAAAACGTTTTGCAACTTCATCCCAGTTTACAATGTTCCAGAATGCTGCAATATAGTCTGGACGAACGTTTTTATATTTCAAGTAGTATGCATGTTCCCAAACATCGATACCTAATAACGGTGTTTGACCATCCATTAATGGTGAGTCTTGGTTTGGTGTAGAAGTGATTTCTACTTCACCGTTAGCTAAAACTAGCCAAGCCCAACCAGAGCCGAAACGACCAGTTGCTGCAGTTTTGAATGCTTCTTGGAAGTCTGCAAATGAACCGAATTTAGCGTCGATAGCTTCTTTCAAAGCGCCTGTAGGTTCACCGCCAGCGTTTGCTGCGAATTGTTCCCAGAATAATGTGTGGTTAGCGTGTCCACCAACATTGTTACGAACAGCAGTTTTTTTGTCTTCAGGTACAGCGTCAAAGTTAGATAGTATTTCTTCAGCAGATTTGTCTGCTAAATCAGTACCTTCTAAAGCTGCGTTTGCATTTGTTACATAAGTATTATGGTGCTTGTCGTGATGCAAGTGCATTGTTTCCTCATCGAAATACGGTTCTAATGCATCATAAGCGTATGGTAATTCTGGTAATTCAAAAGCCATGTAAAATTCCTCCTATAAAACTTATCATTATTTTCTTACTAAAATTACTATAACAAGCCACACACTAAAATTCAAAGGAATCGACTTAAAGCGCTCACTTAATTTTAAGAAAAGTTTTTCCATTTCCAATCATCCGCTCATTATTTTTGACCAATCTTTGTTATAATGAATGTTAACGTGAGAATGCTTAGTCATTTTCCAAGTCCACTAGCTAAGAGTGAGAATATGCGAACAGAAAAGAGCGAATGTATGAAAGAAAGCAATATCCTCGTCATCTTATACGATGCCCTATTGAATTATCCAAAAATTATCCGTGTCATTTCCTATAGTTTTAAGAGAATGTTGGTCTATGCCCTATTAATTGCAGGTATATCAGCAATTCCGACCTTCTTCGACACTTTGAAACTATTTGATTTACTAGAAACCAACGCAACATCGATCGTTAATCAAATCCCTGACTATGAAGTGACAGATGGCAAACTCGCCACCAGCGATGACCAAGCAGCCTTTATTTTTGAAACAGTCCTGATAACCTATGCCTTTGATCCAAATGATGAAATCGCCAGTCAAGACGT
>JAEZWY010000182.1 GCA_023442905.1 Bacillota bacterium
TTGCTACACCAGCTGAGAAATTAACAGAAGGTCAAGCTATCCAAGTTAAAGTTTTAGACGTTGATGCTGAAAACGAACGTTTATCATTATCAATCAAAGCGTTAGAAGAAGCACCAGAAGTTGATGCATCTGCACAATCTGCTGCACCTCGCGAAGAAAAACGTCAAAACAAACCTCGTAAACAAAACAACAACCGTCGTAACAATGCTACTCAAGCATCTTCAGACGATGAATCAGGTTTCACTTTTGGTGACTTATTAGGTGACCAATTGAAAAACTTCGATTTCGGCGACGATAACGAATAATTATTATTAATAAACCATAAGTTTGGTTTGATGGTAGGTTGGGGAAACTCGCCTACCTTTTTTATTTCAATGTTTGCTATTGAGAGGAGGCAAAACGATGTCTAATTTAACAATTGCAATTGTCGGTCGCCCGAATGTGGGTAAATCTACTATTTTTAACCGTGTAGTTGGTGATCGAATTTCAATTGTCCAAGATGAACCTGGCGTTACCCGTGATAGAATTTATGCGCAAGGGGAATGGTTAGGGAAACAATTAAATGTGATTGATACAGGTGGTATCGAATTTAATGATCAAGATTTTATGACACAAATTCGCTTGCAAGCTGAAATTGCTATGGAAGAAGCAGATGTTATCATTATGATGACAAATGTCCGTGAAGGTGTAACTAAGACTGATTCACAGATTGCGAGTATGTTACGTAAAACAGATAAACCAGTTGTTTTAGCAGTTAATAAGGTGGACAATCCTGAACAAAGAGCTGAAATTTACGATTTTTATTCACTAGGTTTAGGCGATCCATATCCAATTTCTGGCTCTCATGGTCTAGGAATCGGGGATATTTTAGAAGAAGTGTTCCATTTGGCGCCTGATGATATTGAGAATGATGATGATGACGATACGATTTCCTTTGCTTTAATTGGTCGTCCAAACGTTGGTAAATCATCATTAGTGAATGCAATTTTAGGTGAAAATCGTGTAATTGTATCGAATGTTGCAGGTACAACGCGTGATGCAATTGATACCAGTTTTGAAGATGAGGGACAAGTCTTTAAAATTATTGATACTGCTGGTATCCGTAAACGTGGTAAGGTTTATGAAGCAACTGAAAAATACTCTGTAATGCGTGCTATGCGTGCAATAGAAAGAGCACAGGTATGTTTAGTTGTCTTGAATGCTGAAGAAGGTATTCGTGATCAAGATAAGACAATTGCAGGATACGCTCATGAAGCGGGCCGTGGTATTATTATTGTTGTGAATAAATGGGATACCCTTGAAAAAGATAATCATACAATGAAGAAATTTACTGATGATATTCGTCGTGAATTCCAATTTATTGATTACGCACCAATTATTTTTGTGTCTGCTGAAACTAAACAACGCCTAACACAATTACCGGAGATGATTGCTCACGTTCATGGTAATTTTAACCGCCGTGTACAATCTTCATTATTAAACGAGGTATTGGTTGATGCGATTCGTATTAACCCAGCACCATCTGATAAAGGTAGAAAATTACGTATTTACTATCTAACACAAGTAAAATCTGCACCACCAACTTTTGTAGCTTTTGTGAATGATGAAGAGTTGATGCACTTCTCATATGAGCGCTTTCTTTCAAATCAAATCAGAAAATCTTTTGATTTTTTAGGCACACCTATTCAAATCATTACAAGAAATAGAAAATAACAGAAAAAGGTTTAAAATCCTAGTATTTTACACCAAAAACGTTGTTATATAGCGGTTTGTATGGTATTCTATAAAAGGATTATCCGAGAGACATTTCGATTATCCCGTATATTTATCTTAGAATAAATATATCCGAAAGAATTTCGGAGGAGGTGAAATTAGAATGGCAAATAAAGCAGAATTAGTACAAAACGTTGCAAATGCAGTAGGTGATTCTAAAAAAAGTGTAGCACCAGTTGTAGATGCAGTTTTCGAACAAATCGAAGCATTTTTAGCTGACGGTGAAAAAGTTCAATTAATCGGTTTTGGTAGCTTTGAAGTTCGTGACCGCGCAGCGCGTAAAGGTCGCAACCCTCAAACAGGCGATGAAATTGAAATTTCTGCAAGTAAAGTACCAGCTTTCAAACCTGGTAAAGCATTGAAAGATGCAGTTAAATAAGATTTCAAAGAACGTCGTTGATGTCATAGACATCAGCGGCTTTTTTATTATATTTTTAAAAGATATGTAAGGGATAAGTACAGTGGACCTAATATGTAATTGTATTTATTATAACTAAGACGTGTTATAGTCAGGTGGATAATTCGGATCGTGAATTAAAAATTCATTGGATAGAAATATTATTAGATAACAAAAGAGACGTGAAAATATTTTCACGTCTCTACTTTTATATGTATGATTTTTTTACTGCTTAATTTGAAGAATAGGGGCATGTGCACTTACATGACCTTCTGCAATAGGTTCAACACTTTCATATTGAGTACCATTTGTAACAAGCACCATAACGTCTGGATCATAACCGGCTTCTTTGATTACGGCTAAGTCAAAGCTACCCAAAAGGTCCCCTTTCGCTACCATGTCACCTTGTTTAACCTGACTCGTAAAGCCATGTCCATTTAGATTAACTGTATCGATACCGATGTGGATTAATACTTCTAATCCTGATTCGCTGACTAGTCCATACGCATGGCCTGTTTCTGAAGCAATCGTTAAGCTACCAGCAATAGGTGCATAGACTTGGCCACTTTCATCTGGAATAATAGCTAATCCGGGACCCATCATACCTTGCGAGAATACGGGGTCGTTTACAGCTTCTAATTTAGTAATTTTACCAGCAATAGGCGCTTCTAGTGTTAAATCATCTGTAGTATCTGTATTTTCAGATACCTTGTTACTTGCTTGCGATGCTACATTATGATCATCATTTTGCGCAGCAACTACTTTAGCTTCTTTTTCTTTTTCAAGTTGAGCTAGTTTTGCTTCTTTTTTAACCAAAGATTTTCCATAAATGAAAGTTGCAACAAATGCAATAACAATGGATACGGCAATGGCAAGCATAAAGGTTGGGATAAATTTAGGGATGATGGCAACGAATCCAATTACACCAGCAGGTCCTAATGATTGGCTACGAACATTGAAGATACCTAGAATAACTGAGGCAATACCAGAAGCTATCAATCCAATAAAGAACGGATACTTCAACTTCAAGTTCACACCAAACATAGCAGGTTCTGTGATACCTAACATGGCTGATAGAGAAGAAGATGTTGCTAAACCTTTTGTTTTTTCATTTTTTGTAATAAAGTATACTGCTAAAGTGGCTGCACCTTGAGCAACATTGGCTACTGAAGCAATTGGGAAAATAAAATTACCACCAGTAGTCGCAACATCTGCAATTAAGGCAGTTTCGATTGCTGGGAATGATTGATGTAATCCAGTTAATACAATTGCTGAATAGAATAGACCGAATACACCGTAACCAAAAGCACCTAAATAAGAAATAGCTTCCACAATTCCGTTTAATAATAGGTCAGAAAGGGTACGTAAGATAGGGCCAACAACTGTAAAAGTAATCATACCTGTAAGGATAATTGTAAGCATCGGTGTAAAGGTAAAATCAATCGCGTCTTTTAGATATTTATGGAAGAAGTTTTCTAATTTAGCTAGGATCCATGCAACCCCAATAACAGGTAAAACTTGACCTTGATAACCAGCTTGAGAAATTTCTAAACCAAAGATATTCCATACGGGCATTTCACCAGCAGCCGTTACATTTGCAACTTCGTAACCATTCACCAATTGTGGCATAACCATGATTAACCCCATTGTCGCACCCAAATACGGATTGCCACCAAAACGTTTTGTTGCTGAAAAGGCAATTAAAACTGGCAGAAAGGCGAAGGCAGCAGAAGCAAACATATTAATCATGTTTGCAAAATCAGCCCAGGCAGGATACATGGCAACTAGCGCTTCAGGTCCAAATAAGTTTTCACTTGTTAGGACATTATTGACAGCCATAATCAGACCACCAGCGGTTAATGCAGGAATTAAGGGTACAAAAATATCAGATAATACCTTAATGACTGACATAACAGGATTTTGCTTGCCTTGATTCTTAGCTGTCTCCTTAACTTCCTCTTGTGAAGCTGGTTTAATATCAGCGATCTTTGTATATTCCTCATAAACCTTGTTTACATCACCAGGGCCAACAATGATTTGATATTGTCCATTTGCTTTAAAAGTACCTTTCAAATCAGGATCATTGTCTAAAGCATCTTGATCGATTTTTGAATCGTCATTCACAACCAGACGTAATCGTGTAGCACAGTGGGCAGCAGTTACAACATTATCTTCTCCCAGAGCAGTATAGATACGTTTGGCAACTTCTTTATGATTCATTTACTTTACCTCTTTTCTTCAAAAATAATTATTTGTAAATTTAAGCGTTTTCATTTACTTGGTTAGAATTTTAACAGGCTATGTTAAATATGTCAAACGTTTGACAGAAAATATTATTTTTAATTATGAAATGCTATAAATTAAGGTGTTAAAACATGGAAACGCTTGCTATTTTTCCAAGATATGCTTAAAATGATACCATCATAAACGTACAAATGAAGATATAACAATATATCTTTTATCAAGGAGGAAGCAAATGGCTTTTAAATTACATACTTTTAACCAGGCAGACCGTTATCGAAATTATGGGGAATGGTCACAAGAATATATTGAAGCATTGAATGATTTAGCTGATCAATCACCTTGGCGCAATCATTTTCATATCGAACCTAAGACAGGGTTAATCAATGATCCAAATGGCTTTTCCTTTTATAATGGTGAATGGCAACTCTTCTACCAATATTATCCATTCGGCCCTGTTCATGGCCTTAAATCTTGGTATCATTTAACATCCAAGGATTTAGTTCATTGGGAAGAAAAGGGCATTGGCTTATTACCTGATAATGCTTTGGATGCCCACGGTGCATACTCTGGTTCAGCAGTAGCGGATGGCGAAGATTTAAGATTGTTTTATACAGGAAATGTAAGAGATGAGGAGTGGGTTCGTCATCCTAAACAAAATACAATCACATTTAACCCTGACAAAGGTGGATTTAGCGAAAAGCAACTTATTATTGATGAAATTGATTTAGCAACAGACCATTTTCGTGATCCAATGTATTTCACTGCTCACGGTCATTCGTGGTTAGTCATTGGAGGTCAAAGAGTTGCAGATAAAAAAGGGACCCTCTACCTATATCAAGCAGAACCAACTAATTTAGATCAATGGACCTTCCATAGTGAATTGCAGATTGCGCAGGCAGATTCAGCCTATATGTTTGAGTGTCCAAATATTAATCAAGTGGATGGAAAAGTATTTGTCACTTTCTGTCCGCAAGGTATTAATAGTAATCAGTTAGATTATCAAAATATATACCCAAATGCTTACTTAATCGCAGATGCCTTTACGCCAGCTGGTAAGTTAGAAAATCCAGGAAAATTACATAACTTAGATTACGGTTTTGATATCTATGCAAGCCAATTGATTAATGCCCCCGATGGAAGAGTGCTAGGCGTTTCTTGGTTAGGTTTGCCGGAAGTAGATTATCCTACAGATGCATATGGCTACCAAGGGGCATTGAGTTTGATTAAAGATTTCCGTATAAAAAATGGCCATTTATACCAATACCCAGTTGAGGAAACGCTTGCTTTAAGACAAGATCCTATCCATTTTGCTGAAAGTATTACTGTAGAAAAAAATGCCTATGAATATGCATTTGAAGTATTCGCTAATCATGAAGCGACTGTTTATTTATATGCTGATGCAGATAAAAACCACTTTGTAACCTTATCCATTGATACAATTGATGGTAAAATAGTACTTGATAGAAGTGATATGGGTACTAGTTTTGGTACCGAATTTGGCGTAAGCCGTCAATTAACAGTAACGGGTCAAGAAAAAGTTACAGTAAATGTCTTCGTAGATGAGTCAGTCTTAGAGATATTTATAAATGATGGTGCTTATGTTTTATCTTCAAGAATATTTACAGCAGATGAACAACAAAAAAATATTTTTGCGGAAGGAACCGACAATAATGTCATTTATCCCTTGCAAAAATAGTGAATAGGGGGAAGTAAGTTGCGGGCGAAGTTACAAGATGTAGCAGCTTTAGCAGGCGTTTCAGTGACAACTGTTAGTCGGGTAATCAATCAAAAAGGGTACCTATCTCAAAAAACAATTGAAAAAGTACACGCAGCTATGAAGGAATTGAATTATTATCCTAATTCCTTAGCACGGAGCTTACAAGGTAAATCTACTAAACTAGTGGGACTGATATTTCCAAATATTGATACCATATTCTACGCAGAATTAGTCAACAATCTTGAGCAAATTCTTTTTGCAAAAGGGTATAAAACAATTATTTGTAATAGTGAACGAGATGCGACTAAGGAAGCTGATTACTTGAATATGCTCCAATCTAATCAGGTGGAGGGCGTAATTGCCGGTGCGCACAATTTAAATTATGCAGATTACGAGCGGGTTACTGCACCTGTGATATCTTTCGACCGTTATATTGGTGAAAATATCCCAATCGTATCATCAGATAATTACCAAGGGGGGAGATTGGCTACGGAGACATTACTGAAGAGTCACTCAGCTAAACCCTGGATGATAACTGGTGCTAACGACCCAAATTCCCCAACGTATTTGCGCTATCAAGCTTTTATGGATGTAACAAAAGAACGTGGCTTAGAGGGGCATGTAACGAAAATTCCCAAAGACTTTTCACAAATTAGAAAGCAATTGAAGATTAAGGCGTTATTGACGGAAGAAAGACCGGATGCTATCTTTTGTTCTGATGATTTAACAGCGTTGTTAGTGATGAATACAGCAGAGGAATTGGGACTATCAATTCCTGATGATTTAAGAATTGTAGGTTATGATGGTACGAATTTTATTCAGACTTACGTGCCGCAATTAACGACGATTGCACAACCAATTAGGGACTTAGCTGAACTATTGGTGGATGTTTTATTGCAACAAATTGATCACTCGCTTGAAGTTAAAAAAAATGCAGATAATCGCTATATTCTACCGATTAAATTGATTCCTGGCCAAACAGTATAATAGCAGCATCTAGTGATATAGAAGGTGAAGAAATTGGAAGAAATTCTATTTAAAGCTATGGGGACGAGAATTAGTTTAACCATCGCCCACGAACAAGCACATGAAATATTAGCTGAAGCTAAACGACGACTTTTAGATTATGAAAAACGTTTTTCTGCTAATGATGCAGATAGCCTTTTGATGCAGGTGAATGCTAAGGCGGGCATCAGCCCTGTTGAAGTGGATGATGATATTTTCAAACTGATAGCCATTGGGAAAAGATACTCTTTACAAGAAAATGCTTGCCTAAATATTGCGATTGGGCCTCTAGTGAAGCTATGGAAGATTGGTTTCAAAGGGGCAAATCTACCTGATGAAAACATGATTCAAAATCGGTTGGTGCTAACTGATTCTCGAAATATTATCCTAGATGAACAGGCTAAAACAGTATATTTGCTAAAAAAAGGGATGGAAATTGATTTAGGTGCATTAGCCAAAGGTTATTTTGCAGATTTAATAAAAGAATTTTTCCTGAGTAAAGGTGTTCAATCCGGCATGATTAATCTGGGTGGAAATGTCTTATTAGTAGGTGACCATCCAGAAAATCCCGGTGGTTTTTGGCGTGTAGGTGTTCAAGATCCTAAGCAACACCGTAACCATTTAAGCGGTATTATACAATTCCAAGATGGATCAGTTGTGACATCTGGTATTTATGAACGACAATTTGAGTATGAAGGTAAAAGTTACCACCATATTTTTGATCCACAAACAGGCTATCCAGTGGAAAGTGATATTGCAGGCTTAACAATCGTTTCAAAATCATCACTGGTAGGGGAAATTTATACTTCTTTATACTTTAATCTATCTAGTAATGATCTATTAAATCAATTATCTAGTGTTGTTGGAATCGAAGCGGTAGTCATAAGAAAAGATGGACAAGTCTTGTTAACGGAAGGAATGAAGCCATTCTATGCACCTGTTACGCAAGTAGCTAGTCCGTATAATTAAATAATGATTTAAGGGAAGCTGGAAAGAAGGCTTCTCTTTTTGTTAATAAATATCTGCGTAAGTTTCGATAAACTCTTTTACTAAGGAGAAGATTTGTGACCTTGGTTGGAGATTTTATCTAGTCAATTATGCTAAAATAGGCTAGGTATAGGGGGTTGGATCTTTTGGACCAATTAGTGAATGAATTTATAACATATATACAACAAAATGAAATTGAAAAAGCCAATAAGGTTTTTGAAAAAATGTTAGACCAGTTAGCAAATGAAGATGCTCAAGTATTAGCACAAACGGGGTATAGCTTGGCACAATTAGGTTTTGTCGATTATGCCAATGAGATTTATACGGTGGGAGAAAATCGATTCCCTGAAGAAGATTCTTGGATATTATTAAAAGGAGAACTAGCCTTAGATAATGGTCAAGTAGAAGAATCAATTGATGAATTACTTAAAATTGCACCTGAAAGTCCGCTATACGTGGATGCCTTGTTGTTACAGGCGGATGCTTATCAAATGTATAACTTACCAGAAGTGGCTTTGGTGAAATTGAGTGAGGCAAGAGAATTAGCGCCAAACCAACCAGTGATTTTGTACGGGATTGCGGAATTAAGATTTCAACAAGGAGAATTCCAACAGGCTCTGCCACTATATGAAAGATTATTGCAGTCTGAAGAGACACCGGAATCTTTATTTGAGACGATAGAAGCACATTTCGCTTACGCGAAAGCCGCAACTGGTGATTTTGAAGAAGCCATTGAATTAATTGAAGCAACGCCAGAAAATGATCGAACGGATGAACAGCAAGAACAATTAGCCTTCTATTATGCAGAAACAGAAAATTTTGAGAAAGCTAATACAATCCTAGAAGCCTTATATGAAGATGATAAATTATCGGATGGCTTATTAGTCGTTTTTGCCCAAGTAAAGAATGCCTTCCATGATCATGATGGTGCTTTAGAATTAATTGATAAGGCGATTCAAATTAATCCTTATGAAGCAAGATTATATTTCCTAAAAGCAGAATTTGCACAACAAATTGGCAATCGAGAAACAGCTCGTGAGGCCCTAGAATTAGCATTGGATATCGATCCGGACTATGGCCAGGCATTGGTCTTACTACTGCAATTATTAATCGACGATGAAGATTATGGTACCGCTCGTGCGTTAATTCAGGATATGGATGAAAAAGGTATTGAGTTTGACCGTTATGTTTGGATGAAAGCTAAGGTATTCCAAGAACTTGAAGAATTTGATTTTGCGAGTCAATCTTACACAGATGCTTACGCACAATTAAAGGAAGATCACTCATTTTTACAAGATTACTTTGTTTTCTTAAGAGAAGCTGGAGACTGGCGACAAATTCAAGCTGTTTTTAAAGCACAAGCTGACTTGGCCCAAAGACCAGAGTTTCAAGATGTGTATGAAAGTTTACAAGATTGGTTAGCTGAAAACGAAGAGTATTAGATAAAAGATTGCACTAATAGAATTTTAGGAGGCAGGACTATGCGCGTATTAGTAACAGGATTTTTAGGTAGAATGGGTTCAACTGCAGCCAATATGGTTTTGAACCATGAAGACTTTGAATTAGTAGCTTTAGCTAATAATGATTTAGATAAACATGCAGAACGAGTAGCTGAATGGCAAGATAAAGCGCCAGTTTTTGAAAGTATTCAAGAAGCGATTGACCAAGTAGCAATTGATGTAGCGATTGACTTCACTATTCCAGCTGCAGCTTATGAGAATACTAAATACTATATTGAACATAATATTCATCCAGTCGTTGGTACAACAGGTTTCACTGATGCAGAGATTGAAGAGTTGACCGATTTATCTAAAGGGAAACAGTTAGGTGGTTTGATTGCACCTAATTTTGCTATCGGTTCAGTATTGATGCAGGTGTTCTCTGCTAAAGCAGCCAAATACTTACCAGATGTAGAAATTACAGAAATCCATCATAACCAAAAGTTAGATGCACCAAGTGGTACAGCAGAAAAAACAGCTAAATTAATTTATGAAGCTCGTGGGGACCACGTAGCTGGCCACCCTGAGGAAACTGAGTCAATGCCTGGAGCACGTGGGGCTGATTATCATGGTATTCGTATCCACTCATTACGTTTACCAGGCTATAATTCACATCAAATTGTACAATTCGGTGGAGTTGGAGAAGCTTTAACGATTCGTCAAGACTCTTTCGATCGTAACTCATACATGCCCGGCGTAGCATTGGCAGTTGAGAAAGTGAGCCAATTGGACGGCTTAATCTATGGTTTGGAGCATTTACTAGATGACTAATAGTCAAGAATTTATCAAAGCTGCACCTATTATCTATACCCTAAACGAGGCTGGCTACGAGGCCTATTTTGTGGGTGGTGCCGTACGTGATTTACTTTTAGACTTACCAATTCATGATGTTGATATCGCAACCTCTGCTTATCCAGCAGAGGTTCAATCCTTATTTCCCCGTCATTTCGATGTGGGTTTAGACCATGGAACAATTATGGTGTGGTTTGAAGGGGACACCTATGAGATTACGACCTTTAGAACTGAATCGACTTATCAAGATTATCGTCGACCAGACAAGGTTACTTTCGTACAAAACCTTGAAGAAGATCTGTTACGACGAGATTTCACTATAAATGCCCTAGCGATGACACCTGACCACCAAATCGTGGATTATTTTGATGGGCAAAAAGATTTAGCTAATCAAGTGATCCGAGCAGTGGGCAGTCCACATGATCGATTTAACGAGGATGGCTTGCGCATGATGCGTGGAATTCGCTTTGCAAGCCAGTTAGATTTTGCAATAGAATCAGAAACCTTTGCGGCTATAAAAGATAATGCTAATATCTTAATACATATTGCAGTTGAGCGAATTACAGTCGAAATGAATAAACTTTGGATTGGTGTTAATTGGCACAAAGGTCTGGAATACTTTTTAACAACTGACTTAATACAATATGTGCCTATATTGGCTGATTATAAAGATGTGTTTTCTAATTTACTAGATCAGACTAGTAACCAGGTTCAATTGCCAGATGAAAACTTCGCATGGGCACTATTCTTTTGGCGTGTCCATGAATTATCAGACCATAAAGACATAACAATTGTACAACAGCAAGTTCGCCAATTCGTCAAAGCTTGGAAAATGTCCAACCAGTCACAAAAAGAGATATTGGCATACTTAGAAATATTAGTTTACCGAACTGATCATACGGAGTGGACGCTAGTTGATATATATGGCCGAAATCAAGATCAAATTGAGCTGGTAGAAACTTTCATCGCTGCACAGCAAGCAAATGAGCAGGCTTTATTTCAAACGATCTTTAAAGCAACCAATATCCAAGGCATTCGCGAACTATTTAAAGCATTACCGATTAGTTCCTTACGCGACCTAGCGATTAATGGGCAAGATATCATCAGAGAAATTAATCCTAAAAATAAACGGGAGATTGGGCAAATGCTAAAATACTTAGAGCAAGCTGTAGTCCAACAAGAAGTGATCAATGATCAACGTGCTTTATTGGCATATTTAAAGGATAATAATCAAATTTAATTGTAGGAAGGTGTTAGAAGTGACAACCACTTATGCAGTTCTGGACTTAGAAACAACAGG
>JAEZWY010000037.1 GCA_023442905.1 Bacillota bacterium
ATGGTCCAGCACCTATCCATGGCCAATTTGACCCAGATAATCTAAATGAAATAATCGAAAAGGAGAAACACTTTGATGATTATGAAATGGCCGACCAGCAAGGCATTATCTGGGAACATTTCGCCAAGAGTGTTGTCCATATGCCTTATACATCTTTAATTAACATGTTAGGTCAACCAGCTATTTCCTTACCCTTATATAAAAATAAGGATCATTTGCCGGTTGGTATACAATTTATTGCGCAAAAAGGAAAGGATTATTTACTATTACAATTAGCCAAACAATTTGAAGACCAACAATTATTAGATACAGCTATTGTCAATTTGTAAAAACCTATCAGCCATTTAAATGCTATTCACGTAGAGCTAGTCACTATTCATCTAGCTCTTTTTATTTTTGTTAGCTTGGCTACCTTTATTTTTGAAAATAAAAAAACACTTGTTATTTTCTCATTATTTGTTAATATTCTCATTAACGAATACTAGAAAAGACAAAAATTTGTCAATGTATCAAAGGAGTGTATTGCTATGGCCATCTGGTCTAATAAATTTCATGAGGAAATGTCACAAGACGCTTATCAATTCAACCAATCTATCCAAGTAGATTACCGCTTATTGGACGCTGACCTACGTGGGTCTAAAGCCCATGCCGCAATGCTAGGTCACCAAGGGATTCTTGGCTTAGAAGAATCAGATAGCTTAGTGAAAGAGCTAGAGCAAATGCGCCAAGATTATGCAGGAGGCACTTTAGCAATCGATTTTACAACAGAAGATGTGCATTCTTTTATAGAAGCAGAATTGACCAATCGTTTAGGTACAGTTGGGAAAAAAGTCCATACTGGTCGGTCACGTAATGATCAAGTAGCGACCGCTATACGGATTTATGTGCTAGATGAATTGCAAGATTTTATCAAGCATAGCCAAGCAGCCATTGAAGCTATTTTAACAAAGGCAGAAGGGCACTTAGATACAATTATGCCTGGTTACACCCACCTGCAACGGGCCCAACCGATTACTTATGCGCATTATTTACTAGCCTACGCACAAATGTTTAGCCGTGATTTATCGCGGTTTGCAGACCTTTATGACCGAGTAGCAGCCGACATGCCACTAGGTGCTGGGGCTTTAGCTACTTCAACTTACCCAATTGATCCTTTTTATACAAATGATCAACTAGCAGGCTTTACTGCACCTTATATCAATTCTATCGATGCTGTATCTAATAATGATTATGCAATTGAATTCTTATCTGATTTGGCTATGATGTCTATGCATATGTCTCGTTATGCAGAAGAAACGATTATGTGGTCTAGTCAGGAATTCCGTTTTATTAGCTTGAAAGACTCTTTCTCAACGGGCTCTTCGATTATGCCGCAGAAGAAGAATGCCGATATCCATGAATTGATGCGTGGGAAAACGGGCCGTGTATACGGCAATCTGATGAGTGTATTGACGATTATGAAAGGCTTACCTTTAGCTTATAACAAAGACTTACAAGAAATTAAAGAGCAATTATTTGATGGGATTGACCATGTAAAAGCAATGTTAACCCTGTTACCAGGTATGCTAGAAGCAACAATTGTCAATAAAGATGTGATGTACGCAGCATGTGGTACTGGATTTTTAAATGCTACGGATTGTGCAGACTACTTAACGAATAAGGGAATGGCCTTTAGAGACGCCTACCAAGTATCCGGTGATTTAGTGGGTTATTGTACTGAAAACCGTAAGAGTTTGGAAGAATTAACCTTGGCTGAATACCAAGAATTCTCAGAATTATTTGACGCAGACATTTACGATGCCATTGATTTGAAGAACTGTGTGTACCGTAGAAATGTTACCGGTGGTCCAGCTCCAGAAGCCGTAACTGCTGCTATTGCAAGAGTTCGCGACAATATTAAGTAATTTAATTTTATATAAAAAGATTTTTTGCTTTTGAGGTTGACTTTCTAAAGTTTACAGATTAGAATGATTAAAAGAAAATGATAAAAACTTAAAAAACAATGATATATGTCATTTTTTTATGAGAACAGAATATTAAATCATAGAAGCAAAGAGTAGCAAGTGTACTGTCCAAAGCGAGTAGACGATTGGTGGAAGGTCTATGTCAGGAGAATTGTGAACCGCATTGCTGAGATAGTTGGGTGAAAGTAAGATAGCTCAACTCGTTAGACGCGTTAAGTCTTCAAGCGTTGATGTATTTTTGTCAACAGTAGAGTGGTACCGTGGATATTAACCGCCTCTTCATTTGAAGGGGTGGATTTTTTTATTTTCCAAACTAACAAATGAATGCTTGTTATAAAGCGTCAGAGAATGCTGATGTCTTGAAAATGGTACAAATCTATTGTTCGTTTGTCATTTGTGTAATGATATCTTTATCATAATACGAATGATTTGGGGGAAACTCTTAGACAAAAATCACAACAGTAGAGTGGTACCGTGGACTTTAGTCCGCCTCTTCTTATAGGAGAGGTGGGCTTTTTTTGTAGGAAAATCTAGGAGGATGAGGAAAATGTTTAGTCAGATGAGTAAGGGGAAATTAACAGGATGGCAGTTGAAAGGGTTAAATTTGATGGTTGTATTGGCTGTCTTGTTAAGCCTCGTTTTACCAGTAAAAAGTGTTTCGGCATCTTCCTGGACAGGCCCGGAGACAGCAGCTGAGGTTGAAGGTGAAGATACCCTGTTACAAGAAATCCAAGACCGTGGCGTTCTTAGAATGGGGACGGCGTCTGGATATTCACCATACGAGTTTACCGTTTTACAAGACGGGAAAAATGTTGTAGTAGGGATTGACGTTTTCTTAGGCCAACATATCGCAGACCAACTAGGTGTTGAACTTGAAGTCGTGGATATGGAGTTTGGTTCCCTAATTGCTTCACTGGAAACAGGTGGTATCGATATGATTATTGCTGGTATGGGGGCAACTGAGGAACGTGATCAATCAATTGACTTCTCAAATGCTTATGAATTATCTGGTCAATCGATTGTTATTCGTGAGGGTGAAGAAGATGAAATTCTTGACTATACCTCTTTTGAAAATGGCGAACATACCATTTCAGTTTCAGAAGCAACATTACAAGAGGGTTATGTAAGAGACTACTTTGAAAATCCTGACTTATTGATTATGCGTAAATCTGCAGATGCTATTGCAGCTTTAATTTCAGGTCAGGCTGACGGTGTATTGTTAGATGATGCGGTTGCCGGTGCCAATGCAGCAGAGAATGAAGGTCTAGTTGTTATTGATTCAAAACTAGATGGCTTAGTAGAAGATCAAGGAAAATCAATCGGGATTCCAGAAAACCAACCATCCTTCCAGAGTGCGATCAACGGTATTTTAGAGGATGTGAATGAACAAGGATTAATTGAAACTTGGACAGAAGCTTCATTTGATATTATTGCTGGTGAAAATGCGGGGACAGGTTGGACAATCTACTGGCCTTACTTCTGGAATGGGATTAAAACAACTTTAATTATCGCAGCTGTATCCATTTTCTTCGGGATGATTTTAGGAATCTTCTTAGCCCTTATGCGGTTAACAAATAACCCATTCTTAAAATTCATTGCAACAGCATATATTGAATTTGTTCGTGGGACACCGTTGATGATCCAAGTGTTATTCATGTTCCTAGGTGTAGGGTCAATATTTGGCTGGTCAACAATGACTGCAGGTTTAGTGTCTGTGTCTATGAACTCAGGTGCTTATATTGCGGAGATTATCCGTGGTGGTATTCAATCCGTAGATAAAGGGCAAGCTGAAGCCGCACGTTCGCTTGGACTTGGTTACTGGCAAACGATGCGCAAAGTTATTTTCCCGCAATCTTTAAGATCTATCTGGCCATCGTTAGGGAATGAATTCATTACCTTGATTAAGGAATCATCTATTGTATCCACGATTGGGGTAGCAGAATTAACCTTCCAAACACGGGCGGTAACAAGTATTACCTACCAAGCAGTTGTACCATTATTTATCTCTATGGTCATTTACTTCGTCATGACTTATGCTTTATCGCAAGTCTTGAATGTATATGAAAGAAAAATGAACCAAAAATACGCATAAATTTTTTAAAAATTAGGAGGAAATATTCATGGCAAAAACAAATAAAGAAATTAAAAAGGTTTTATTAGCATACTCAGGTGGTTTAGATACTTCAGTGATCATTCCTTGGTTAAAAGAAAACTATAATGACTGTGAAGTTATTGGGATGACAGGGAACGTTGGACAAGAAGAGGACTTTGAATTCTTAAAAGAAAAAGCTGTTGCTTGTGGCGCAACCAAATTATATGTAGAAGACTTGCGTGAGGAATTCATTAAGGATTACATTTTCCCAGCGATTCAAGCAGGCGCAAAATATGAGTCAACTTACTTACTGGGAACAGCCTATGCGCGTCCATTAATCGCAAAACGTATGGTAGAAATTGCACATTTAGAAGGTTGTGATGCTATTGTTCACGGTTGTACAGGAAAAGGGAATGACCAAGTACGTTTCGAATTAGGTATTCGTGAGTTCGACCCAACAATGACAATTATTGCGCCTTGGCGTGAATGGGATATTGTTTCTCGTGAACAAGCCTTTGACTATGCTGAAGCTCATAATGTGCCATTACCAATCACGCGTGAAACAAACTATTCTAAAGATGAGAACCTATTCCATTTATCACATGAGGGACTAGATTTAGAAGATCCAACCAATAAACCAAACTATGAAAATATTTTAGAATTAGGTGTATCACCACAGTCAGCTCCAGACCAAGAAGTTGAAGTAACAGTGACCTTTGAAGCAGGTATTCCGATTGCTGTTAACGGCGAAAAATTAGATCCAATTGCTTTGGTTGAAAAGCTAAATAAAATTGGTGGTGCCAATGGTATCGGTATTCTAGATGTAGTAGAAAACCGTCTAGTAGGGATGAAATCACGTGGTGTATATGAAACACCAGGTGGAACAATCCTTTATCATGCACATGAAAAATTAGAGCAAATTACCTTAGACCGTGACACTCAACATTACAAACAAGGTGTTGCTTTGAAATATGCAGACTTAGTCTATAACGGTTTATGGTTCTCACCATTACGTAAAGCTTTACAAGTCTTTGTAGATGAAACGCAAAAAACGGTTACTGGTTCCGTGACAATGGTATTGTACAAAGGAAATATTATTGATGCTGGTATGACTAGTCCTTATTCATTATATTCAGATGAATTAGCAACATTTGGTGAAGATGATATCTACAACCAAAATGATGCAGAAGGATTTATCAAACTATTTGGTTTACCACAATCAGCTCGTAAGATGGCTGAACAAATCTGGGAAAAAGGCGACACAACTGAACCTGGTGCCTTTACGGATGTAGCAAGAAACAACGAATGGTTAAGATAATTTGTTTAAATAATAAGTGCATCTAGCAATGCCATTTAAGAAGTTCTGCATGAGAAGGGGCTGTATTCAATTACAGTCCTTTTTTCATTATATAGAAGTAAATTACCGAGAAAATTGTTTGGTGCGAGTACTATCGAAGAAATCGATTTATAACTATAACTTTGCAAGCGCTTTACTGAACAAGTAAAAGGGGTGAAAATACAATTAATGTATTGCTATTAGTGAATATCTTAGTTTTCACCACTTACATTTTGTAAGTTAAAACCTTGCTATAGTGGGCATCTTCATAGCACAGGGGAAACAATCCTTCATTTTACAGTAAAAAAAGTTGTTAAACGAAGCACTAACTTTTGATATTTCGAATTCGAGGTGTTATGATATATCTTGTAAGATAAAAAAATTAAGAACATTTGAAAAGGAGATTTTTAATATGACAAAATATGGTGTAGTAGTAGGTTCTATTCGTCAAAACTCTTTATCTGAAGGTGTAGCGAAAGCAATCGTTGCAGGTTTACCTGAAGGTTCAGAAGTTAACTTCCTAGAAATCGCAAACTTACCTTTATATAACCAAGACTTAGACGCAAATTCTCCAGCAGAATATGAAGAATTCCGTGCACAAGTTGCTGCTCAAGATGCAATCATCTTTGTAACACCAGAACACAACCGTAACATCCCAGCTGCATTGAAAAATGCTTTAGACGTAGCTTCTCGTCCTTGGGGTCAAAACGTATGGGCTGGTAAACCTGCCTTAGTAGCATCTCAATCTATCTCTGGTATTGCTGGTACTTTAGCACACCACTCATTACGTCAATCGTTAGTATTCTTAGACTTACACACTATGGCTCAACCAGAACTTTACATCAACACATCTGAAACTTCTGACATGGAGACTGGTGAAGTAACTAACGAAGACTCTAAACAATTCTTAGCAAACGCTGGTGCGCAATTCGCTGAATACGCAGCTAAATTTATTGGCTAATTTATTTAAATAGATAAATGAAAGGGGAGCTGGCATTTATGTCAGATTCTCTTTTTTTATGTCACTTTATGCTTATATTTTCTCCTAAGAGTGATTGACAAATACATGGTCATGTCAATATAATGTAGTGGACGTGGTATAACCACATACTATTTTAACAAATATTCAATGAAACAAAGAGTAAATTATCGACTGGTATAGCGAGAGGCGTTGGTGTGAGGCCTTACAGAATAGATAATTGAACCGCATTGTTGAGAAAAATGGCTGAACGATATATAGTAGGTCATTTCGCTAATGACGTTACCATTTCAAGTAAGGGGCAGTGCAAGCTACCCCTAAAATTAGAGTGGTACCGTGGATCTCCGCCTCTGTTATAGAGGGGGAGATTTTTTTATTGCCCAAAATAGTAAAGTTGTATGGAAATATATTTGGAAAAATATCTTAGAGGAGGAAAATGATGAAATATATGAAGCAAATAATGTTAGTCTGCATGACATTTGTTCTAGCTATGGTTGGCTTAAGCCAAAATCCAGTTCTAGCTACTGATAGTGGTCAAACAGCGACAAGTGTCCCTGAGGCAAGCGAAGTGTCAGCACCGGGAGAGGATACTTTATATCAAGACATTCAAGACCGAGGAGTATTACGGGTTGGGACTAACTCAACGTATGCACCTTTTGAATTTTCTATTTTAAAAGATGGGAAAAATCAGGTTGTTGGACTAGATATCTTTTTAGCACAAAAAATCGCGGATGACTTAGGTGTAGACCTTCAAGTTGTAGATATGGAGTTCTCAAACCTATTAACATCACTGGATACAGGACAAATCGATATTGTATTAGCGGGAATGACTTCTACCGAAGAACGGGCTAAATCAGTAGATTTCTCTGACATCTACCAAGTATCTGGTCAATCATTTGTTATTCAAGAAAGTAAAGTGAATGAAATTACAGATGATAGCTACTTTTCAGATGGTGGAAAAATCTCAATTGGAGAAGGTACCACACAACAGCTATTAGTTGGTGAATATTATCCTAATTCAGAAGTACAAGTAATGCGTACGACAACTGATTCGATCTCTGCTTTAGATTCAGGTTTAGTTGACGGGGTATTATTAGATGAGGACGTAGCGGGTGCATATGCAGCAGAAAATCCTAATCTAACCGTTATTGAAGCGAATTTACCAATCCAAGATCCTGGTAAGGCAGCAGCAATGCCAAAAGATCAACCTACATTACAAGCAGCAGTTAACGAATCAATTGCAGATGCTCAAGAACAAGGTTTAATTGATCAATGGTTGGAAGAATCTTACCAAATTATTGAAGAAAATCGTCAATCAACTTGGTTAGCTTATGCACCTTACTTTGTGAATGGTGTAAAAACAACCCTAGTAATTTCAGCAACAGCTATCTTCTTTGGTTTAATAATTGGTGCAGCCTTAGCGCTAATGCGTCTGTCCGAAAATAAACTGGTAGACCTAGTTGCTCAAGCCTATATTGAGGTAGTTCGTGGAACACCATTAATGATTCAAGTGTTATTTATTTACCTCGGTTTCGCCGGTATGTTTGGTTGGACAACCATGACATCTGGTTTGGTTGCAGTATCTCTAAACTCAGGTGCTTATATTGCAGAAATTATCCGTGGGGGTATTAATTCTGTTGATAAAGGACAAGCTGAAGCCGCACGATCACTTGGTTTAGGTTACTGGACTACGATGCGAAAGGTTATTTTTCCACAATCATTAAGATCTATCTGGCCATCACTTGGGAATGAATTTGTATCCTTAATCAAGGAATCATCAATCGTATCTACAATCGGTGTTGCGGAATTAACCTTCCAAACCCGTAATGTATCAACGATTACCTTCAACGGTATCATCCCATTAATCATCTCAATGGCTATCTACTTCATCCTAACCTTTACACTAACGAAATTGTTAAATGTGTATGAACGCAAGATGAATGAGAAATATGCGCAATAATTATACAAAATTAGAGTCGTAACAATAGGTTGCGGCTCTTTTTTTAGTTCAAATTGGTATTATTTCAGCTTTATAGCAATCTCGGTTATCATTAAGTTAAATATAAAAGTTCTAATTGGAAAATAGGTTATACACGGTAAAATATAGAAAAATTATTGAAACTAACATGCTTATTTAAGTCGACTCTCACACCCTGTTTAGTTGGGTTCGAGTCTCCAGAAAGGACTGCGTTTCAGATTATAAGCGAGTTAATGCTTTAGCGTTTACTCGCTTAAATGCGCAGGACTGCTTAATTGACATTAGCGCTTGCATCTATAATTGGGCTAGAATATTTAGAAGCAACTTAATTTCAGCTTAAGTTGTATCTGACTTCGTCAGTCACTGCTCTAATCTTCCAACGTTCCCTTTCTGAGCGTCGACACTCACACCCTGTTTAGTCGGGTTCGCTTTGGCAGTCCGGTCTCCACTTCAGGAATATGAGCGAGTCGGTGCTTTAGCACTAACTCGCTTAAATGCGTTAGAAGCTACCTGCCTGAGCGCCAAAGCTCACACCCTATGTTTACGCTGTTACAAATTGATTACACATGTATGACTAATATAAAAATTATATGATAAAGTGCAACAGTTGGCTTTTTTTGTGCAATTGCATGATAATCTTAAGGCTAAGCAACTGAGAAATAGAGAAAAGGGAGGGAGAAAAGGTGCGCAAACGTTTTTTTAAAGATAATCGACAAATTACCTATGTTTTAGCGGGTATTGTGACGTGCGTGGTAGCCTTTTTCATCATTCGTACGTTTACGAATACTAATCGCATGTCTGCAGAAGAAAAAACAGAAGCAGTGGCATCAGCAGTAAATGCGCTTTATTTTGATAACTCCTATACCTTTCTAAAAGCAGACATTCAACAAGACGAGATTACTGAATTAACTAAAGAAGTAGATAGTTTAAGAGACAGTGCTGATAAAGATATCATCGTTGACCGAATTCATTCTGTACAACAACGGTTTGATTTACAAAGTCAGTTAAATGATTTATTTGATAAAGAGCATTGTGGTAATGACGAAGCAGTAATTAATGGGGCGACAATTAAAGAGTATGTCCTTGTAGATGAGGAAGTTACCATTGATGAACTTGATTTACTTCGTGATAACTATTCGAGTCAATTGGACCATGAAGATGATGGTTTCTATAATACAGCCACAACATTGATTGAGGAAGCTGAAAATCAAGTTAATATAATTGAAGAATATAAAAATGATTTACGTTCAATTGAAGAAGATAGTTCACTAACTTATGATAGTTTAGAGGATAAGCTCACAACTATCACTGAACGCGTCAATGAAATTGAAAATCCTTGTTTACAAGATAAGTTGTTAGAGATGATTGCAGCGAGTGATGAAGAAACTACACAAAATATCTTTAACCGCTTGATAGAAGAAGCGGAAGCAGCCAACAAATCGGCTGAAGAGCTAGCTAAAATTCGTAAGGAAGGTCAAGCAGCCATTAAATCCTCAAAAAGTCGTATAGCTGATTTACAAGCTAAACGTGAAGAAATTATGGCTTCTAATGACGCATCAGCTACCATAACACTGCGTCAAACTGCAGACCAGCCATCATTTGGTGTGAATACTAATGTAACTTCTGGTGTATTAGCATCCAAACAATCTGAACAAAGTACTTCTCGGTCATCAAGTCGTGGTAGTGCGTCTAGTTCATCAAGGGTTGTTGCATCAAATTCAGATACTAGCTCATCGATCGCATCAAGTGATGCTGAATCAACTCCTTCTAGTGATTCGTCAACTGATGATAGTTCAAGTGAAGAAATTCCTTCTTCAACAAGTTCATCATCGAGTGATGCATCAAGTGCATCTAGTTCAAGTTCTAATGTTGCAAGCTCAAGTGATTCAAGTAGCGCATCAACTAGTAGTTCAAGTGATAGTGCATCAACTTCCACATCAAGCGATTCTTCATCATCGAGTGCATCTGAATCATCACGTGATGACTCAGATATTGAAGATGGTGCTGAAAGTGACTCCAGTCAAATGAATGAACCATCATCTTCTTCAAGTAGTGGTTCAGTGATAGAGGATAGTGCAACGTCATCTAGTTCACAACAGCAATCAGCGGTTGAATCAAATACAACCGAACGACCTCGGTCATCTGTTGCAAGTGATTCAGTTACTGAATCAAGTCAAATTCCATATGGATCACCAGAATAATCTAAGTAGTTTGAAGCAGTTAGTGTAAAAACTAGCTGCTTTTTTCAATTTTCTACTATAATTTAAAGGTTTTTTAACTAGAATAGGCTTATAATCCAGTCGGGTTATGGTAGAATATTAGGGATTATAGGTGCTTACTTATAGTATATATATAATGAAATGGGTGAAAAAATGCAAAAAAACGGAGAATGGACGAACTGGTACCGCGTAGTTATCGTGGCAACAGAAGCGTTAATCTTGTTCCTTTCTTATCTTGTTTCATTCTTTTTGCGGTATGGTCGATATGTACCTTTGAAAAACTATGAAGCTTTCCAAGGGGCAATTGGTTGGATATTAATTATCTTTGTATTTATCAATATTTTATTTGGGGTTTACATCCTATATGATAAAACCAAAGGCGACCTCTTCTTCATTACCATCATCAGTCAGGGAATCTTAGCAGTTGTTGCTATGGTCTTAAGTTTTGCTGGTAGATGGTTAGCCTTTCCGCGTTCAGTCGTCTTGATTGATTTTGCGGTTAGTGTAGTCATGCTTTACATTTTTAGAGCCTTAGTTTTCGATATTTATCGACGCTATGCATCTACAAAACGGGTAATGATTGTTGGATCTGAAGAAGCTGTTTTTCCGGCAATATATAATTTCAAAAATTCAAAAAGTACTCGTCATATCGTAACACATGTGGTGTTAGAAGATTACTATCGCATTGTGAAGAGGCGTTTAGATGAGTATGATATTGTATATCTTGCATCGCAAATTGATGAGGGTGAAAAACTAAAAATCTATGACTTATTGATGCGTGCCAATAAAAAACTATTCTTAAATTCTAAATTTGAAAACCTAGTAATGGTAAATCC
Source organism: Bacillota bacterium (assembly GCA_023442905.1). Classification (GTDB taxonomy): domain Bacteria; phylum Bacillota; class Bacilli; order Lactobacillales; family Aerococcaceae; genus Aerococcus. The sequence goes on from JAEZWY010000037.1 coordinate 11,405, forward strand.
AAATATTATGAATTTTGAAGATGAATCTATTATTGAAACCTCAGACTTCGCAATTCCAGCGGACCAAGCGTTGATCAAACGGGGATTAGATATTATGATGGCATTAATTGGTTTAATCTTAGCATCACCAATTATGTTAATTACAGCGATTATTATTAAATTAACTTCTAAAGGTCCAGTATTCTACCGCCAAGTGCGTATTACTAAAGGTGGCGAAGAGTTTGATATCTTGAAATTCCGTTCTATGACAACGGATGCCGAAGTTAAATCTGGTCCAATGATTGCAACGAAAAATGACGCACGTGTCACAACAGTTGGTAAATATATTCGTGCCTTGCGTATCGATGAATTGCCACAGTTGTTGAATGTGTTACGCGGAGATATGTCCATGATTGGACCACGTCCAGAGCGACCATTCTTCGTTAACCAATTCCAAGAAGAAAACCCGCATTACTACCTACGTCATAACGTACAAGCAGGTATCACGGGTTACGCACAAGTCTACGGTAAATATGCCACAGACTTTAACTCTAAATTGAACTTTGACCTAATTTATATCAAACAGTATTCAATGTTCTTAGACTTCAAGATTTTATTACAAACCATTAAAATCCTCTTCGACAAAGTATCCTCATCAGGAATTGACGAAGACGAAAAACCAACAGTAACAAGAGAAGAAGCAGAAGAAATGAATATTGATGTAATAGGATGAGAGTGAGACCGCTAAGCTCAACAACGCTGGAAGATTAGTGCCGTGACACACAAAGTGTGTCGCAAACTAATCTGAAGCGGACTTGAGCTGGTCGAACGAACTCGACTTAATAGGGTAGGGTGTGAGAGTCGACGTCAAGAAAGGAACGTTGGAAGATTAAGGCAGTAGATGGCGAAGTCAGCTACAAGTTCATCTGAAACGCAGTCCTTTCTGGAGACTCGAACCCGACTAAATAGGATGTGAGACCGCTGATTTCTAAATAGATCAGTTCTTTGTTCAAATTCTTATATAAGAAACGTCAATTAAGCGTTAGCGACAGTCATATGTACTGGTAGCTAACGCTTTTTTGCTTACTTAAACAAGGATATAAGCGTCTAGAGGTGACAACTAGCTGAGTAATAGTGGTATAATAAGGAAAGTCAAATTGCAATTCTTGGAGGGAATAAGAAAATGAAGACAACGACCAACGATAGCCTGGCACTTCATACAGATTTATATGAAATCAATATGATGAAGACGTATTGGGATGCTGGAAAAGCTGACCAACAAGCGGTTTTTGAAGTATACTTCCGTAAAAATCCGTTTGAAAGTGGCTATGCCATCTTCGCAGGCCTAGAACGTGTCATTCAATATGTACAAAATTTAAAATTTACCGATGATGATATCGCATACTTACGGGAAACACAAAATTATCCGGAAGATTTTTTAGACTACTTGAAAAACTACCATTTCGATGCCACAATTCGTTCAATGGAAGAAGGGGAAATTGCCTTTTCAAATGAACCGTTGATGCAAATTAAAGGGTCATTAGCTGATTGTACTTTAATCGAAACAGCAGTATTAAATATTATCAACTATCAAACTTTAATTGCGACAAAAGCATCACGTATCCGGAATGTTGCTGGGGATGACGCATTAGCTGAATTCGGTTCAAGGCGTGCCCAAGAAATGGATGCGGCTATTTGGGGAGCTCGCGCGGCTTATATTGGTGGATTCGACTCTACCTCAAATGTACGCGCAGGTAAATTATTCAATATTCCAATTTCAGGAACCCATGCGCATGCTATGGTGCAAGCTTATCAAAGTGATTATGAAGCGTTTAAAGCTTATGCAAATGCCCATGAAAAATGTACATTCTTAGTAGATACTTATGATACCCTTCGTTCAGGAGTGCCAAATGCGATTAAAGTGGCCAATGAGATGGAAGATAAATCTCGTTTTGTCGGCGTTCGTATCGACTCTGGGGACATTTCTTACTTATCATCAAGTATCCGCAAAATGTTGGATGAAGCAGGCTATCCTGATGCCATCATTTCTGCCTCAAACGATTTAGATGAAAAAACTATCTTAAACTTGAAAATGCAAGGCGCTAAAATTGATGCTTGGGGTGTAGGTACACAGCTGATTACTGCCTTTGACCAGCCAGCGTTGGGCGCTGTTTACAAATTATGTGCTATCGAAGATGAAAATGGCAATATGGTTCCTACAATGAAAATTTCATCATCACCAGAGAAAATTACTACACCAGGTGAGAAACAAATTTGGCGTATTACTCGTAAAAAAGATGGTAAATCTGAAGGGGACTATATCACAACCATGAATGAAGATCCTAATGACGCTGAGTCTATCTTCATGTTCCATCCAACTTATACTTATATTAATAAGACAGTCCGTCGTTTCAATGCGCGTCCATTATTAAGTACCATCATTGATAAGGGTGAGTTAGTTTACGATATTCCAACACTGGAAACAGTTCGTAATTTCTCACGTGAGCACTTGGATGCCTTATGGTCAGAGTACCGTCGTATGTTAAATCCAGAGCCATACCCAGTTGATTTATCACAAGAATTATATGATTTAAAAATGAATTCAATCGCTGAAATTCGTGAACGCATCAATGAGGAATTTAAAGAATTCGATTTAAACGGTGACAACGAAGACTAAGTTGATGAATAAAGTAATAAAAGGGGAGAATACCATGCGTCCATTACAAGAAGAAATTATAAATGCCTTAAAAGTAGCACCTAGCATTAATCCAGAAGCAGAAATCAGACGTACCATTGATTTCATCAAGGCATACTTTCACAAGTATCCATTTCTAAAAACCTTAGTATTGGGAATTTCTGGTGGGCAAGATTCAACCCTAGCTGGTAAATTATGCCAAATGGCTATGACTGAAATACGCGAAGAAACTGGTGACGACAAGTATCAATTCATCGCAGTCCGTCTTCCTTACGGCAACCAAGCCGATGAAGCTGACGCTATGGATGCTATAGACTTCATGGCAGCCGACCAAACTGTACGCGTCAACATCAAACCAGCCGTTGATGCTACCGTTGAAGAATTGGAAAAGGGCGGCCTTACCATTTCTGACTTCAATAAGGGAAATATCAAAGCGCGCCAACGGATGTTGGTACAATATGCAATCGCAGGTGAAAATGCAGGTGGCGTGGTAGGAACAGACCATGCTGCTGAATCAGTCACAGGCTTCTATACGAAATTTGGTGACGGTGCAGCCGATATACTACCTATCTGGCGGTTAAATAAACGTCAAGGGCGTGCTATCTTAGAATACCTCCAAGCACCAGAACACTTATACGCTAAGGTACCAACAGCTGACTTAGAAGAAGACCGTCCCGGCTTAGCCGATGAAGTAGCCCTAGGTGTTACCTATCAAGAAATAGACGACTACTTAGAAGGCAAAGAAGTAGCCCAAGAAGCAGCTGAGAAAATTGAAAACTGGTACCTAAAAACACAGCACAAACGGGAATTGCCAATCACAGTATATGATGAATGGTGGAAGAAATAGGGTGTGAGTGAGACCGTTAAGCTCAATAACGATGGAAGACTATAGCCGTATCACACGAGTGTGATGCAATATAGTCTGAAGCGGAATTGAGCTGGTCGAACGAACCCGACTGGATAGGGTGTGAGAGCCGACGCTAAGAAAGAAACCGTTGGAAGGATTAGAGCAGTGGGTGACGAAGTCGGCTACAATCTAAGCTAAAATATAGTTACTTTTTAAATATGCTAATTCCATTATACATTGCAAGTGTCAATGTTAATAAAGCGAAATTTACGCATGTAAGTGAGTAAGTGCTAAAGCACCAACTCGCTCATAATCTGAAACGCAGTTCTTTCTGGAGGCATGAGCTCAACTTCACAGGATGTAAGAGTCGACGCTAAGAAAGTTATATTAGTAATTGAATTTACATATTTCATAGAGTCAGAAGAATCTGGCTCTATTTTTCTGCATATAATTATTGGAAAGTTTATTACATAAATAAAAATGCTATAGTATGAGATTTCATTCTAGCCTTTCTGGTTTCTTTGATATACTAAAAGGGTATAACTTACGCTGCATTGTAGCGTGATTTCAAGTATGGGGGAAGATTATTTATGACTAAAGGAACAGCAACAGAACTATATCAAGCATTATGGAATTCAGCAGATGTATTACGTTCTAAAATGGACGCTAGTGAGTATAAGAACTATTTACTTGGATTGATTTTCTACAAATATCTATCAGATACGATGCTAGTGCATTCATCGGAAATGTTAGAAGAAAAAACAGAAAACTTAGATGAAGCTTTAGATATGTATCGTGAAGCTTATGCGGATGATGAATTTAGCGAAGAGTTCCAATCTGCATTGGTTTATGAAATGTCTTATCGAATTAAACCAGAATTAACATTCTCTGCTTTGATGGAAGAAATCAATAACCATACATTCCAACGTGAACATTTACAACAAGGTTTACGTGATATTGAACAATCTTCAAACGTGTTTGAAGATTTATTCGAAGATATTGATTTAAACTCTAAAAAATTAGGTGCTACACCACAAAAACAAAACGATACTATTTCCCAAGTCATGAAAGCTTTAGACAATTTAAACTTGGCTAATTATGACGGGGATGCATTAGGAGATGCCTATGAATACCTTATCGGACAATTTGCGGAGGACTCAGGTAAGAAAGCCGGGGAGTTCTACACGCCATCTCAGGTAGCTACGCTTATGCCCCGCATCGCTTTGGCAAATAAAGCAGATAAGAAAGGTTTAACCGTCTATGACCCAACAATGGGTTCAGGATCATTACTATTAAACGCGTCTAAATATTCAAATGAAGCATCAACAATTCGTTATTTTGGTCAAGAATTAAATACATCAACATATAACCTAGCTCGTATGAATATGTTCCTACATAATGTAGACCCAGAGAACCAAACTTTACGCAATGGGGACACCTTAGATGCGGATTGGCCACAAGATGAACCTACAAACTTTGATGCTGTTCTGATGAACCCACCTTATTCTGCAAAATGGTCAGCAGCAAAAGGTTTCTTAGATGACCCACGTTTCGCTTCTTATGGTGTATTACCGCCAAAATCAAAAGCTGACTTCGCATTCTTACTACACGGTTACTTCCACTTGAAGAATGATGGGAAAATGGCCATTGTCCTACCACATGGTGTACTATTCCGTGGTGGTGCTGAAGGTAAAATCCGTAAAGCCTTGCTTGAACAAGGCGCAATTGATACGGTTATTGGCTTACCAGCGAATATCTTCTTTAATACTGGTATTCCTACAACGGTTGTTATTCTGAAGAAAAACCGTGATAGTCGTGATGTTTTATTCATTGATGCTTCAAATGAATTTACTAAAGTCAAAAATCAAAATAAACTAGAAGAAAAGCATTTAGATAAAATCTATGAAACTTATTTAAAACGTGAAAATGTAGAGAAATACGCACATGTTGCGACATATGAAGAAATTGAAGAAAATGATTTCAACCTAAATATCCCACGCTATGTCGATACATTTGAAGAAGCTGAACCAATTGATGTTGTGGCTTTAAAAGACGAAATGAAACAAACTGATCAAGAAATTGAAGCAGTTTCTAAAGAACTTTTAGCGATGGTTGATGATTTAGAGGTAACAGATGATACCAAAGACATCATTGATGTATTGAAGGAGGTCTTGGGATAATGAGTATAAACAAAGACTCACAGAAAGCACCGAATCTTCGGTTTAAAGGCTTTACTGATGATTGGGAACAGCGTAAGTTAGGAGAATTATCTACTATTGTCGGTGGTGGAACACCAAGTACATCGAACCCAGAATACTGGGACGGTGATATTGATTGGTATGCTCCCGCTGAAATTGGAGAACAAAGTTATGTTAATAAAAGTAAAAAGACCATTACCGAACTAGGTCTAAAGAAGAGTTCAGCTCGAATTTTACCAGTAGGAACTGTCTTATTCACTTCTCGTGCTGGTATCGGAAACACCGCTATACTAGCCAAAGAAGCTACAACTAATCAAGGTTTTCAATCAATTGTTCCTGATCAAAATAAACTTGATAGCTATTTTATTTTTTCAAGAACTAATGAACTCAAACGATATGGTGAAGTCACCGGTGCAGGATCCACTTTTGTTGAGGTTTCAGGTAAACAAATGTCGAAAATGCCTATTATGGTACCTGTACTTTCAGAACAACAAGAAATTGGCACATTCTTAGAACAGATAGATAATACTATCACTCTTCATCAGCGTAAGCTAGACCAATTAAAGCAACTAAAAGAAGCGTTGTTACAGCAAATGTTCCCTGGTAAAGGCGAAACGGTGCCAAAATTACGGTTTGCTGGGTTTGAAGGGGATTGGGAAGAGCGGAAGTTGGGGGAGGCATCTGATGTGAGAGATGGAACACATGCTTCACCAAAGTATATTAACCAAGGGCATCCGATGGTAACATCAAAAAATTTAACCAGTTCTGGTTTAGATATGACAGATGTATCGTTCTTAACTGATGAAGATTTTAATGAGATTAATAAGAGATCTAAAGTTAGTATAGGCGATATTTTATTTGGAATGATTGGAACTATCGGCAATCCGGTAATTGTTGATAGAACGGACTTTGCAATTAAAAACGTAGCGCTAATTAAAGAAAAAAGTTATAATCCTATAACGAATAAGTGGTTACTGCAATATCTTAAATCTCCGTCGTTTAATCAGTTTATTCAGAAAGAAAATGCTGGAGGAACTCAAAAATTTATAGCACTTGGCATAATTCGTGATATGATTTTGAAAGTTCCTGGATTACAAGAACAACAAGAAATTGGCACATTCTTAGAACAACTAGATAGCACTATCACTCTTTATCAACGTAAGTTAGATCAACTACAAAATATGAAACAAGTTTTACTACAAAACATGTTTATATAATCATATAAATCACCTTCGCTATATATCTAACTTTGATAAAGAGTATTGATGTAGCGGAGGTATTTGTATAAAAAATGATTACAAAGGAGTGTGTAATGTGAAAAGCTTTGAATTAGAAAGCGAAATGGAAGATAAGTTGATAGACCAGCTTATAAACGGTGAATCGCAATGGACTTATCGGCCAGATTTAAGAAACGAAGAAGCATTATGGGATAATTTCCGAAAAATTCTGACTCGTAATAATAAAGATAAATTAAATGACGTCCCGTTAACGGATACGGAGTTTGACCAAGTCAAAACACAATTAAACTTCGGGTCATTTTATCGTGCTGGTGAATGGTTAAAAGGGGAAAATGGGATTGCACAAGTCCTTGTACAACGTGAAGATGCGAAACTAGGTAAGGTTTCCTTAACTGTATTCAAATCACAAGATATTTCTGGTGGGATTTCTGTTTATGAAGTGATTAATCAGTATGCGTCAAGTAAACGTGATGAACAAGATCGTAATCGCCGTTTTGATGTGACTTTATTGATTAATGGATTACCTTTAATTCAGATTGAATTAAAAAATCGTTCAGAAGGATATATGGCGGCCTTTGAACAAATCAAGAAATACTCAAACGAAGGTAAATATACAGGTATCTTTTCAATGCTTCAAATGTTTGTGGTCACAAATGGGGTAGATACGAAGTATATCGCAGCTGCTGATGGCCAACACATTAATAAAGAATTCTTAACTTCTTGGGTAGATAAAAATAACAATAGAGTCAATAACTATTTAGGTTTTGCCAAAGAAGTGCTGTCTATCCCACAAGGTCATAAAATGATTACCGAGTTTTCTGTGTTAGATGCTGACCATAAAGCGATTATTTTACTCAGACCTTATCAAATTCATGCGATCTTAGCAGTAGAACAAGCCGTACGACAACGTCAGTCTGGTTACGTGTGGCATACAACAGGTTCAGGTAAAACACTTACGTCTTATAAAGTGGCTAGAAACCTATTGCGAAGCCCAGCCTTAGATAAAACGATATTTATCGTAGACCGAATTGACCTTGACCAACAAACGGGTACTGCCTTTAAATCTTATGCAATGAATGACGTTGTAGAAGTGAATGATACGGATAACGTATCCGATTTGGTGCGAAAATTAACTACTAATGATCGTGACTTAGTGATTACAACGATACAAAAATTAAATTATGTCATGAAACGTTACGGTGACAAAGAAGATAACCGTATCGCAAAGAAATTACGCAATTTAAACATAGGGTTTGTTGTAGATGAGTGTCACCGTGCTGTTACCCCTAAAAAACAACAAGAAATTACGAAGTTCTTCCCTAAATCACTTTGGTATGGCTTTACTGGAACGCCAATATTTGCGGAAAATGCGAGAGATGAATTTGGGGATATGCCACGTACAACAGAAGAACACTATGGCCCACGTCTACATTAATATACGGTAATAGAAGCGATTCATGATAAAGCCGTACTCGGTTTCCAAGTTGAATATATTAATACACTTGAAAAGAACTCTATTGTAGATTATTTTGACCAATCAGGTATAGATATAGATGGGGTGAGTGAACACGAAATAGAAGCTAAATTACCTAGAGCGGCTTATGAAAATGATGAACACAAACTAAAAGTCATTGATCAAATCGTTAATTACTCAAGACATAAATTCAAACTCACTCGTGGGCCAGGGAACACCTATAGTGCGATTTTAACCACACGTTCTATTCCTGATGCACAACGATATTATGAACTGTTTAATGAAGTAAAAGAAGGTAAATCAAGCGTTAAGATAAGTGAAAAAACAAAGAGTCTAGTATCAGACTTCCCGAAAGTGGCGGTGACTTATTCTTTAAACGAAACAGAAGAAACTTCTTTTGAACGTCAATCACAATATAAACAAATCATTCAAGATTATAATGAAATGTTCAACACGCATTATGACCTAGAACAGGTTAGAGCTTTTAACCAAGACATTAATAATCGTTTAGCACGGAAAAAAGATAAATACCGTACACGTAGTGAACAATTAGATATTGTGATTGTGGTTGACCGTCTATTAACTGGATTCGACTCACCTTCAACAGCGATTTTATTCATGGATAGACCACCCGCAAAGCCACACCATTTAATTCAAGCTTTCTCACGGACAAATCGTGTCTACGACAAGGATAAACAATACGGCCAAATTATGACCTTCCAATATCCAAGCCAGTATCAAGAAGCTGTCGAAAATGCCTTTATTTTGTATTCGAACGGTGGAGAGAACGCAATACAGGCGCCAGGGTGGAATGAGTCATACGGACGCTTCCAGGACGCTTACGAGCGGTTAATTTCTGTTGCGCCTAGCCCAGAGAGTATTGATATCAATGACGATGTTGATACCCTTAAACTCTTTGTGAAAGCTTATCAAGAATTCGATAAGAGCTTAGGGGCTATTCAAGTATATTCAGAGTTTGATGAAGATGTGTTTGAACAACAATACAACTTACGTCCTGAAGTATTAGAGTCCTACCATGGTAAGTATGAGAACTCCTTAGAAAAAATTAGAGAACAAATTGATGATGACGAAGAAGATGACTTAACGAGTGACTTTGATTACCAGTTGTCTGAAGTAGGGAAGCAGCAAATTGATTACGAGTACTTAATGCTGTTAATGCAAACGATCGTAAATGAACCTGATAGTCAAAATCGTGTCAAACGTATTAATGACGCTGAAGCTTACTTAACGAAATTTAAAGATAATAACCCTAAATTAGGTGAAATTATTGAAGATATCTTCTCAACTATCAAGGATGGTAATGAACTAACATTAGCAGAAGATACGTTTAATGTAGCGAGTGAAATTGAAAAACGTATTGATGAACGTGTAAGTGAATTGGTTCATGGTTTAACGGAAAGCCTCTATGTCCAAGAAGATGATTTGCATTACTTAATCGAGAATTACAAACCTGATAAATCAGGTAAACAAGCTGGGGAGAAAAATCTCATCGATAATATGGAAGTGGATCGTTATCTAGAAGAAAACAGGGATAAAGTGAAGAAGCGTTTTAGGGTCCCAGGGTTCGTGAAACGTGAGTATACGGATGTAATCGAGAGCGAGATATTACCGTTAACGAAAAAGAATTTTTAATTAACGCTGCTAGTATCACCAAAATTTTCAAAGACTCAGCAGGTATTATCAAAAATGTTAGAACTTTTTTACCATGAAACTAAAACGGTTGAATCCAACCAACTTCAAACGTATGAATGTTATCACATGAATCGCGCAACTAACCTGATTATAAAAATCCAGAATGGGTAAGGATATTATATTGTAGCGATTCTATTTGGTTGTACTTATGCCTTCGTGACGGATTTAATGCATATTGGCAGTGATATCATTGGGACGATAGTGATGTTATTAATTGCTAATATCGTCGCGTGTATATCCAAAAAACCTAAGCATCAATAAAATGATATATAACAAAAAAACAGCCTTTATGGATTCGATGTTCACAAAGGCTGTTTCTCTTTATATTCTGAATTTTGTCTTTCACCTTCTGCAAGAAGTACGAAATAAACAATAATTAGTCACAAAACCATTGACCATCTACGAAATTACAAGCCATTCCAGGACCACCAAGGGTTTGTAGTTTTGGTGTTAATGGTTGACCTTCTTCTTCAGCAATTTGTTTTAGCTGGTTTTCGATTACTTCAGTAGGTTGTGCACCTGAAATCAAATATTTTTGGTTAATCACTAAAGCTGGTGCACCTTGAATACCATAAGCTTGAACGGTCGCTAGATCTTGTAAAACAGCTTCTTCTGTTTCAGCTTTCTCGTATTGTTCTACCCATTGGTCAAGATCGATATGAGTAGTCGCTATAGCAGCCTTTAAAATTTCAAATTCTTCAATATTTTTATTTTCAACGAATAGTGCATTTTGGATAGCATCAAAAGCATCCCAGTAAGCATCTTGCCCGCCTAAAATACCAGCGGCTTTTGCTGCTCTTAAACCATTTTTTGAAGTTGGGAAGTTAAAGTCGGTTTCACGCATTCCCTCTATGTTAAAGCGGTGGTCATCATCATTTTGATTAGCTTGTTCCCAGTGAGTTAACACTTCAGGTTTAACGGCTTCACGTGACCCAAACATTTGGATAAAGTGATCCGGTTCCCAACCTAAAGCGAAAGAACGGTGGACTACGTCGATGTTATTATATTTACTAACGATTTTTCGCATGCGATTAGACATGGGGAAACAAAATGAGCAAATTACATCGTGGAAAAATTCAATTTGCATAGTGTTCTCCTTTTTTATTATGTCAGTCTATATATTAGATAAATCCAAATTTATAAGCAATCAGATTGCTCAAGGCTTTAACTAGTTTATATTTCGTAGGAATAATTTGGTCATGTTAAAATGATACAAGCATCACTTGAAGGAGGACTAGCATGAGCGAAAAAATCCAACAATTCAAACAACAAATTCAAGATAGTCAACGTATTGTCTTTTTCACAGGAGCGGGAATGTCTACAGCATCTGGTATCCCTGATTTCCGGTCATCCAATGGTCTTTTATGGAAAATCTAGGAGGGACTTATAGCCCAGAAGAAGTGGTCTCACATCACTTCTTTACGCAACATCCAAAAGAATACTTTGCTTATCACTTTGATAAATTGGTTTATACAGAAGCTAAACCCAATGCAGGACATGAATTTATCGCAAAATTGGAAGGGGCGGGAAAAGATGTATCAGTGGTTACGCAAAATATTGATGGCTTACATCAAAAAGCTGGCTCAACCGCAGTTTATGAATTACATGGCAGTACGTTAGATAATTATTGTGTCTCATGTGGCCGTCATTATAAGTTAGAAGAACTTCAACTAGACCAAGATGGTATTCCGCGCTGCCCAATTGATCAAGGCATTGTTAGACCAAATATTGTCTTATACCAAGAACAATTAGATCAAGATGTAGTGAATGGAGCAGTAGATAAAATCCGCCAAGCAGATTTATTGGTTATCTTAGGAACAAGTCTAGTCGTTTATCCAGCAGCTGGATTCTTAAACTACTTCCGGGGACAATATCTAACCGTCGTAAACAAATCATCACTAACCATTCCATTCAATGACGCATTAGTTTTTGAAGATACTATTGAAAACGTCTTTGGCCAACTTGGTTAAATCAGTATATTCAAGAAAAAACGCCTTACACAAAATTGTAGGGCATTTTTTCTTTAAAAATCTTATAACACTACTTAGTGAAAAAGCTCTTTCTATAACAATATTAGATTGTACGGCGTTTCCTATTCGAAATACCAATTAAATTAAACAAGAATAAATGCATAATTCGGATAGTGATTGTGTATTAAAACTAAAGCCAGAGGCTGGAACTACCTAGCATGCCTTAGCAGTGGAACAAGGATTTCTGACCCACATCAGACTGTTAGGGGGCACCCCTTACAGAATGAGTCGTCAGAAAAGCCCTTAGAAAATTTTTCTAAGGGCGGTCCCACTGCTTTTAAGGCAATGATAGGTAAGTAGAAGCCAAAAGGCTTCATTACTTATCTCTAACTTCTAATCAAACATTTTTCCTGGGTTCAAGATGTTATTTGGATCCATGGCTTGTTTGATGGACTTCAATACTGCCATATATGCTTCGTCTTTGAAGTAAGGCAGATAAGCTTTTTTCTCTAAACCAATACCGTGTTCTGCGGATAATAAGCCACCTTGTTCAGCAACGTATGGGAATAAATCATTTTCATAGTCGTGTTTATATTTTTACCAAGTTTAATAAA
>JAEZWY010000054.1 GCA_023442905.1 Bacillota bacterium
GTCGTTAACTATATGATAATGGAGATTCCTCTTTTTTTGTAAAAAAATAGAACCAATGACTTTTTTTTAAAAGTCATCAGTCCTATATATTGTAGAGCCCAAATTTCATTAGAATTCATCAATTACCAAACAGGTGAAAGTTACACGGTGAATGAAAATAACTTTCAAACAGCCGCTTCTACTATCAAATTACCATTGTCAGTTATTTATGTAGATGCGATTGATGAAGGTACCATTGATTGGGATACAGAAGTGACTTATACATATGCTGATTATGAGGAGGGTGATGGGACTATTACCGCAGCAGTTGCTAGCGGCACAGGTCAAGCAGCCTATACTATCGAGGATTTAATCGCCAACGCCTTGATGCATTCTGATAATACAGCAACGAATATGTTGATTAGATACTATAATGAACTTTACGGATCAGGTGCATATAAAACAAGCATTGCTAATGGTGTGGATGTCTCAATTGATGATGCATTTTATAGTGATAACGTTGCTTCTGCTGAACTGTTATCAGCTTACTATGATTTATTAGCAACGGATGATACTTATCAAGCGCTTGTGGATTACCTGTTGGACGCATCACCAGACCGTTTGTTTACAACTTATGTGAATAGTAGTCTCATGGCAAATAAATACGGTAACTACGGTACAGCTTTAAATGATGGTGGTATCTATTATGAAAATGATCAAGCGCAATATAGCTTAGTTGTCTTAACAGATGGCTTATCAGATGGAACGAGCTTTTTGGAAAACTTAAACCTGCGTGTAAATCAATACTACCGGGCAAATTACGCATAGATTATTGGGACATTTTGTAGACTAAGAATGGTTTACTTAGATAGTCTCACAACAAATAAAAGATGGTTTCAATTCAGTTACATTGAATTGAAACCATCTTTTTTATGAGCCAATTATTTGGGCATGACTAGGATACGACCTTTTTTAAAAGGACGTAAGAGTACAGGTTGACCATAAAAATCATGCAACCGGTCGGGATCTAGCATTAAGGAACGGTCACCTTTAGCGAAAATTTCCCCATCTTTTAATAAACAAATTTTTTGATATAAGGGAATAATTTCTTCCGTATGATGGGTCACCATTAATTGAGTGACTTCAGGTTTTTCTGTGGCTAATTGATCTAGCATGGCTAAAAGATTTTCCCGAGCAAATAGATCTAAGCCACTTGTTGGTTCGTCCAAAATTAAAAGTTCTGGCTCTGCCATTAAAGCGCGCAGAATTAATACGGTCTGCCGTTCACCTTGAGATAATGTTGCCATCCTTCGATCTCTAAAAGCTGAGAAATTAAAAGTAACTAAGAGGTCTTCGGCTTCTAAAATTAAGTCATCAGTCACTTTCTTATATAGGCCAAGACTAGCGAATTTACCTGAAATGATGGTATCTAATACGGACAAATGGCTGGGAATCTCTTGGCTAATCCAAGCAGAGACAATGCCAATCCGCTTTTGTAAGTCAGGAATTGAAGATACGCCAAATAATTGGTCAAGAACTTTCACCTGTCCACTAGAGGGAAAGTGGTAGCCTGTTAGGATGTTGATGATGGAAGACTTTCCCGATCCATTTAGGCCAAGAAGCGCCCAATGTTGCCCTTGGTTGAGGGTCCATTGAATATTTTTTAGAATAGCTTTATCTTGGCGGTTAAAGCAAACATTGTCTAACTCGATAATAGATTTTCCTTGGGTAGTTGTCATAGGCGTATCCTTTCTGAATTTAGTCAAATATTGTATTGATTTAAACTTATCATACCAAGATAGAATGTCAATATGGCGAATGATTAAGATATAAATTAGAAAACAATTAAAATAATCCATTGACAAGTTAAAGAGTTCTCAGTATACTTTCGTTATTGAATCATTAAAAAGACGAAAGGAGTTTCACTCATTATGAAATCGTTCAAAGCAGCGAATTTTAATATTGTAGTCATTATCGTGACTTAGGACTGGAATTAACAACTGTTAATTTGAGTCCTATTCGATGTTGAGTGGGACTTGGCATCCCACATATTGTATATGGGATGCCTTTTTTATTGCTTTCAATGCTTAGGAAAAAAATTAAAAGAAATGGGGTGCTCATGTGGAGAGAACGAAGAAGACCAGTATAGGAACGGAATTACTCGTCAATGCCTTGCGAGATGAAGGTGTAGAGATCATTTTTGGCTATCCTGGTGGTGCAGCTTTACATATTTACGATGAATTTTTCCGCCAGAATGTCAATCACGTCTTAGCTCGTCATGAACAAGGTGCTGGTCACATGGCAGATGGATACGCCCGCGTGGCTGGCCAAGTGGGTGTAGCGGTGACAACTAGTGGACCGGGAGCGACAAATATTGTCACAGCGGTGGCAACAGCGCAGATGGATTCGGTGCCTCTAGTCGTCATTTCGGGACAGGTAACGACATCTGGTATTGGGAAAGACGCCTTTCAGGAAACCGACGTTGTCTCTTTAATGACGCCAATCACAAAATATGCCTACCAAGTCGAAGATGCTAAAGATATCCCGCGCATCATTAAGGAAGCTTTTTATCTAGCTAATTCCGGCCGAAAAGGACCTGTTTTAGTAGATATTCCTAAAGACATTGGTGTTCAGGAAGTAGCCTTAGAAGACATTGATGACCACTTTGACTTACCAGGTTACTACTTGGAAAATGACTTAGACTTGGAAGCGGTGGATGCAATTAAGGAAGCCTTACTTGCAGCTGACAAGCCCTTGTTGTTAGTAGGGAATGGTATTGTAAAATCCAAAGCACATCAAGAACTTCGTGACTTTGCCCATCGTTACAATATCCCAGTAACACATACCTTACTAGGGATCGGATTACTTGCTAGTGATGATCCTTTAAATCTAGGAATGGCAGGGATGCACGGCACGTACGCAGCCAATATGGCCTTGATGGAGACAGATTGTCTCTTGAATATTGGTAGTCGTTTCGATGACCGAGTAGCCTCTAATCCTGATAATTTCGCACCAAATGCCAAGATTATCCATGTAGATATTGATCTAGCGGAAATAGGCAAAATCATCCAACCTGATATTTCTTTATTAGCAGATGCTAAATCGGCTTTGGATGCTCTTTTACAAGAACCTATTGAAGACTGGACTGATAAGACAGACTGGTTGACTCACCAAGCGGATAATCAAGCCTTACATCCCACTCGAGTGCCTGAGATGACAGACGCGATTCGACCACAAGCGGTACTGGATTACTTAGGTAAGGCAACAGACGGTCAGGCCTATATTGTGACCGATGTCGGCCAGCACCAAATGTGGGCTGCCCAGTATTATCCTTACCAATTTCCTGGCCAAAACTTAACTTCAGGTGGTTTAGGTACTATGGGTTACGGTGTGCCAGCAACAATAGGGGCTGCGTTTGCGGCAACAGAAGACCATCCTGTTGTAGGGATTATTGGGGATGGTGGATTCCAAATGACCAACCAAGAATTGAATATCATTCAGCATTACGGTATTCAACCAAAATTTATTATTTTGAATAATACGGTGTTGGGAATGGTTCACCAGTGGCAACATGCTTTCTATTCAGACC
>JAEZWY010000095.1 GCA_023442905.1 Bacillota bacterium
GGTACTCTCCTTGATAAAAGATAAAACCATTTGGATCATTAATCCACCCGATAGGTGCAGTAAAATGCACCTGAGGTCGGTATTGTGGATTGACTAAATGTTTGTTTTCTTCAATAAATTGATTTGCATTTTCAACAGTATATTTCACTGATTACTTCACTCCTGTTCCTGTGGATCCTAACCCTTGAACTAAATGTTTTTGGAAGAACACATAAATGATAATTAATGGAATAGTTGAGATTGTCAACATTGCCATAATTTGATTTGTATAAGTTGGTTGGGTGTTATTAATATTGGTAATAGCTACTTGCAATGGAAAGTCTTCCGTATTAGTTAACACCATTAATGGCCAAATATAATCATTCCAAGATGCGATAAATGATAATGTTCCAACAGTTGCGATCGCTGGTTTAGAAAGTGGTAACATAATTGACCAAAATATTCTAAATGGTCCAGCTCCTTCTAACTTAGCTGCCTCGATAATCTCTTCCGATACAGCTCTAAAAAATTGTCTAAACATATAGATAAATAAAGGTGTTGACAAAGCAGGTAATATAACTGCTAATCTGGTATTTAAGATTCCTAATTTTTGAGCAACAGAAAATTTAGTGATTATAATAGTTTCTGCTGGAATGACTAACAATGCTAGCATTAGTGCGAATAAAAATCGCTTACCTTTAAATTCAAATTTAGCAAAAGCATAACCAGCCATCGCATTAATAATAATTGATCCTACGGTCACACAAGTTGCATAAAATACTGAGTTTCCTACATAACGGAATAAATTAAAACGTTGTGAAATTTCTAAATAAGGTTGGAACCAATTCTTCACATCAAATGAAGGAAAAAATGATTGCAAAGTCCCTAATTGTTCAAATACTTCTTTTTCTGGCTTCATAGATGAAGCAACCATCCAGACTAATGGGAAGATAAACAATAGTGCTAAAATTGTGGCACAAATGTAATAAATAATTCGGCTCATTCTTTTATTCATGATAAGTATCCTCCCCAACTAATTTTCTTTGTACTAAGGTAAAGACAATAATTAATATACCGAAAGTAACGGTAATTGCACTTGCATACCCCACCAAACGGTCGGTAAAACCAGTACGATAAATATAGAATACAGGTGTCAAGGTAGAATTTAATGGTCCCCCTTGTGTCATAACCATTGGTTGAATGACTAATTTAAAAGCGTCTATTAAAGTAGTAGTTAAAATCAATATTGAAGTTGGTTTTAACATTGGTAACGTTATCGAGAAAAATTGTCTAATTTTACTAGCACCATCAATATCAGCTGCTTCATATAAAGAAGACGGAATATTTTGTAACCCTGCTAAAAAGATTAACATTTGATAACCGGCACCCTGCCATGCTGAAACTGCAATAATCACAAACATCGCTTGTTTTGGACTAGTTAAAAATGGTTGTGCAGAAATACCAAATTTTGCTAACAAAGCATTTATTAAACCACTTGACGGATTTAATAAAACTAACCATAAAACAGACACAACGACCAGCGACATTACCACAGGCGCAAAATAGGCTATTTTAAAGAAAATAGTTGATTTACGCTTATTATTTACTAAAAGTGCTAATCCTAAGGCTAATCCTAATTGGATTGGCATAATAAAAATAACGAATTGGCCAATATTCTTTAAACTTTGTACAAATAAAGGATCTTGAAATAATCTTTTGAAATTATCTATCCCAATAAACTGTGTTAAATCTGGCGTTAACATATAATAATCAGTAAATGCATAATAAATCGACATTAACGTTGGTAAAAATAAGAATAAACCTAAAACTAACAACGATGGAGAAAGGAAAATATATCCCATAGTCGATTCTTTTAATTTTGGATTTTTCATTTAGTTCTCCCTTCTTAGAAAAATCAAGAGGCTGTTATTAGTTTGGCAGCCTCTCTTCTCATTTGATGTTATTTCAATAGCGGATCAATTTCTTGTGCTTTTGCTTCTAACAATGCTTTAATATCACTATTTTGTTCAAAGTAAGTTGATTCAGTCACAGCATTTTGAACAATACGGCTGATTTGTGGATAGTTCACTAATACTGGACGAGCTTTACCTGAAGCAGCGTTTTGATCCAATAAGACTTTCATTTGTTCAGAAACTTCTTTGGCCATTCTTTCAGATGTTGATTTTCTAGATGGTAAAACAGAGTTACCCATTGCCATATCGTATGCTTCTTGTTCAGACCCCAAGAAATCGATTAATGCTCCAGCTGCTTCCTTCTTAGTTGTCGTTGCACTCATACCATAAGCCCATGAACCAGTTGGAGAAACTAATTTATTAGTTGTTGGTGAAACTGGCAATGGCAATACACCGTATTCAACATCTTTATATTGAGCATCCATTTCTTGCATTGTCCAAGAACCTGTCATTTTTAATGGATAAACTTCAGTTTGGAAACCATTCTTCTCTGGTGAGATTGTAGAATAACCATTCGCAATTAATCCTTGAATAAATTCGAATGCTTCAACAGAACCCTCTGAATCAAAGTATCCAACTGCTGTTGTACCATCTTCACTAACTACATCCCCACCTGATGACCAAACGAATGGTGTGAAAGCATACATTAACCACTCTGAATGATCATCAAATCCAACATCTAAAATTGGTCCATCATATTTATCTTTTAAAGTAGCAAATAGTTCATTGTATTGCTCATAAGTCCAAGGTTTTTCAACTGTTGGTAAAGTCGTGATATCCACTCCTGCTTCTTCTAACATCCTTTTGTTATAGAAGATTCCAACACCAGATTCAGAAAATCCTAATGAATATAATTTTCCATCATAAGTTCCTTGTTCTACAATACTGTCTAATAAGTCTTCTTTATTTGTAACATACTCATCAATAGGTGCAATAATACCAGATTTTGCATAAGCAGCAGTATTGGGACCGTCCAAAGTTAATACGTCTGGTAAGGTTTTTGTTGTTAAAGCAGCATTAATTTTATCTTCATATCCGCCACCTGAACCACTACGAGGGATGTATTCTACTTTTGCAATATATCCTTTTCCATTGGTTTCGTTGAAATCCTTAATAGATTGTTGCATTACTTGACCTTCAGCAGATTCTTCTGAATACTGAACCCATAAAGTTACAGTATTCGAATCGCCCGCAGCTTCTTTATTTTTAGTTGTTTCAGTATTATTTGCTCCACACCCAACTAACAACATACTTGTTAATAAAACAATTCCTGTTTTTACCTTCTTGCTAAATTTCATTTTTCTTACCTCCAAAAATTTATTTTAAAAATATCAATTGTTTTGAAACGTTTCAATGTATGTTTAAAAAAAATCATTTATCACCATCGAACGTATCAGTATTGTAAAACTATATTTTGTAACGTTTCAATTATTATTTTAAAAAATTATCAACTTAGTTTTATAGAATAATGGCTCCTTTCTTTCATTTTAACATAATTTGGTAATACACGGTTGAAACGTTTCAATTATAATCTAAAAAAAATACTTCGTAACTTACTACAATCTTAGTTTATAAAAGAAAGCGTTTTTTGTCAATAGGTATTTTTCTTTTTTTTACTTTTTTGTTGTTTTTCCTTCAACATAATTACCAGGAATGATAATTTGGCGCTTGTGTTCACGTTTATTAATGATGTCTAAAACTAATTCCACACCTTTTTTCGCCATTTCTTCTAGTGGTTGCGTAATTGTCGATACAACGTATTCTCGATCTTGTGCGAATTTAATGCCATCATATCCAATAATTTGTAAATCTTCTGGTATACTAATTCCTAATTCATTTGCTACACTCATAACATCTAATGCTGTAAAATCATTTATCGCAAATATCCCATCTATAGTAGGATTTTCTAATAAAAACTCTTTGATGCTACTTTTCAAATCGTTAAAAGGCTCAATTAAATCCAGTACTGAAATTTGGTACCCCGCTTCCAGAACAGTCTTTTCAAAAAATTGACGACGTTTCTTTGTTTCGTTTTCAGTTTCATTATGCGACCCTACAAATCCAAAATGAGTACATCCTTTTTCTATTAATTTCGTTGCAGCAATTATTCCCCCTCGTTCATTATCAGAAGCAACAGATGCAATATCCATTCCTGGATAAATACGGTCAAAACTAACAAAAGGGATGCCTGAAGATAAAAACTCTTCGATCGAACTATAAGTAATCGCAATAATCCCATCCACTTTATTTTGTTGTAACATCTTTATATATTCTGCTTCCTTTTCAGGACCAGCGCTGTTACATAGAAGCATCTTATAATCTAATCGACTCAATTCTTGTTCGACATGATAAGCAAACTCGC
>JAEZWY010000119.1 GCA_023442905.1 Bacillota bacterium
GGTTAGCATTAACTGAATTAGGTTTAGGTGCAAACTTACAACATTTCAACATTGGCTACGAGCAAGGATTTGACGCAGCAATTCGTGAATTGTTAGATTTACCTGAAGCTTGGGAATTAGTTGCTGAAATGCCATTTGGTTCTATTGAAGCACCTGCTGCAGAAAAAGAAGTTATTGCTGCTGAAGAACAAGTTATCTTAAAATAATCACGTCATATTAGACGTTAACAAAAAGGATCATTTACCTCATGGTAAGTGATCCTTTTTTGTGTTCATTCATTGATTTTACGGAATTGAAGGGGACTAACCTGATAAGTTTTCTTAAATGCCTTACTAAATGCTAAAGGATCAGTAAAACCCACGGAACTAGCAATTTGAGAAATGGTCAAGGAGGAATTGATTAACAAATCACAACTTTTCTTCATTTTGACCATTAATATATAATCTTTTATTGACTGTCCTGTTTCTTCCTTAAATATCTTATAAAGATAACTGCGGTTCAAATTTAATTTTTCAGCTATTTTGGAAACTTGTAGGGGGGTATCATATTGACTATGAATAATCTTCAAAGCTTGCTTCATATACTTCTTGTGGTTGTTATGACTTTCCTGCGCTTCCTGGTTTGGAAATTCTTCAATTAAGAAAGCCAACAATTTATATAATTCACCTATAATTTCTAATTCATTACTTTCAGTAAATTTTTTATCCGCATAGGCAATTAAACGATACATTTGATTCAAAATTTTTGAATCCTTTTGACTTGTGGCAAAACATTTTGCCATAAGACTAGATTTCAATAAAATGCTTTCCGCTCTCGATCCGGAAAAACCAACCCATATGTAAGACCACGGCTGATCACCATCTGCTTGATAGTAAGTGACGGCATCTTTAGGTAGGATAAAAATATCTCCAGCACCTAATGACGTCACCTTATTATATATGGTGAATTGCCCACTACCTTCAATAATATAATGTAGTACAAAGTTATTACGAACGCTTGGACCGAAAGCATAATTCGGGGGACAGGATTCAAACCCATAATGATCAATGTTTAAATCAAAATTATTATTATCAAATTCATTGTATGTATTTAAAGTCATCTTTTATCCCTCCCTAATTAGGCAACATTATACCATGTTTAGGAAACAAAATGCCATTTGTAAAGCGCTTACTTATTGGTAAACTTTTAGTAAATAAATTAGTAAATTAATACTAATGAATCAAAAGGAGAAAATTATGGCTCATTTCATCACATTTGATACGGAAACTCAGGTTTTTCACCTGAGAAATGCAAGTATTTCATATCTGTTAAGCGTTGAAGAAGGTGGCTTATTAAGTCATCTGTATTTCGGATCACGTATTGAAAACTATCATGGACAAAGAAAATACCCACGTATAGACCGTGGTTTTTCAGGTAATTTACCAGATAGTATAGATAGAGGCTATTCACCTGATACTTTGCTGAGAGAATATAGTGGCACTGGTGAAGGTGACTACCGTATTCCAGCAATATTAGTGAAACAAGGGAATGGTAGTCAAGCCACTCGATTCATATATAATCGCTACGAAATTATTACAGGAAAACCCAAACTAGAGGGACTTCCGTCATCTTACGTAGACCATGATGATGAGGCTGAAACGTTAGTCATTTGGTTAGTTGATGCCCGTGCTGGTCTTGAATTAGCTTTATCCTATACCATATATGCTGAACGTTCTGTCATAACGCGGTCAGTAAAATTACATAATATTTCTAATCAAACTATTATGATTGATAAAATCGCATCTATGGCACTCGATTTACCTGCGCAAGATTTTGATTTGATTTCCTTACCTGGAGCTCATGTCAATGAACGTCATATTAGCCGACAATCATTGACATATGGCCAAACACGTTTAGCAAGTCGTCGCGGCACCTCAAGTCATCAAATGAATAATACGATGATTTTGGCGCAAAGACATACCGACGAGTTTCATGGTGAAGCCTATGGTTTTGCGCTTGTATATTCAGGAAATCATGCGTTAGAAATTGAACGCGATCAAATTCAACAAACCCGTGTGGTGATTGGTATTAATGAAGAACTTTTTTCTTGGCAACTTGCATCCGGCGAAAGCTTCCAAACACCTGAAGTCATCATGGTGTATGCCAATAATGGGTTAAATCAAATGAGTCAAACATTCCACGGATTGATTCGTGACCGCGTGGCTCGAGGAAACCATCAACACGCACTTCGCCCAATCTTGGTGAATAATTGGGAAGCAACTTATTTTGATTTTAACGAGGAAAAATTGCGTCCAATCGTAGATGAAGCCAAGCAATTAGGTATTGAAATGTTCGTATTAGATGATGGTTGGTTTGGACACCGAGATAATGATGATAGTTCACTTGGAGATTGGTTCGTAGATAAACGGAAATTCCCTAAAGGATTACGTCAATTTGTAAATTATGTCCACGGTCAAGATTTAAAATTTGGCTTATGGTTTGAACCAGAAATGATTTCTGAAGATTCTGAATTGTTACGTAAACATCCTGACTATCGTTTAGCAGTCCCAGGACGCAAACCATACCCGAGTCGTCAACAATTTGTATTAGATATTGGCCGTAAAGAGGTTAGAGATAATGTCATCGCCCAAATTGAAGCCATTTTAGATGAAGGCTACATTGACTATATTAAATGGGATATGAACCGACATATTTCAGATATTTATTCGGCCAATTTACCTGCACATCAACAGGGCGAAGTCTTACATCGATATACTTTAGGTTTGTATGAAATGCTAGAACATTTAACAACAAAATATCCTGAAATTTTATGGGAAGGCTGTTCAGGTGGTGGTGGTCGTTTTGATGTTGGTTTCGCATATTATATGCCCCAATCATGGACGAGTGATAATACAGATGCCGTTGCACGGTTAAATATCCAATACGGAACATCCTTATTTTATCCAACTTCCTTGATGACATCACATGTATCCGCAGTACCCAATCATCAAACAGGGCGAATTACACCGTTTGATACCCGCGGTGACGTAGCAATGAGTGGCGTATTGGGCTATGAGTTAGATTTAACGCAACTAAGTCCGGCAGAAAAAGACCTAGTCAAATCACAAGTCGCCGTTTATAAAGAGATCCGACCACTCGTACAATACGGTGATTTCACTCGTTTAGAAAGTCCTTTTGAAGGTAACGCAACGGCATGGATGTTTACCAATGAAGACAAATCTGAAATATTAGTTTTTACTTTTGGGGTATTGAATACAGCCCAAGCATCGATTCATCAAGTGAAATTACATGGACTTCAATCAGATAAAATCTATGAAAATGTGGCTAGTAAAGAAGTTTTTACGGGTAGCGAATTGGAGTGGATGGGATGGTATGAAGCGCCAATGACAGAAGATTTTGTTTCGCACCGTTATCATTTTAAAGCAATGAATTAGGAGGAAAGTGGCATGGAAAGGTTTAAAAAGCTCCGTTATTTGGGTATTGCCTCTGCCAGTGTGCTTGCGTTAGCTGCATGCGGTAATACTGAAGAAACAAGTACGAATGACAAAACGGTCATTGAATTTTTTAATCAAAAGAAGGAGATGGAGGGTACTCTAGAAGAAATTATTCAAGATTTTGAAAAATCACATCCGGATATAGATGTGCAAATGACGAGTGTACCGGATGCTGGTACTGTCTTAAAAACGAGAATGCTATCAGGTGACGTTCCTGATGTTATCAACTTATATCCACAAAATATTGACTTCCAAGAATGGGCAGATGCTGGTTTCTTCTATGATATGACTGGTCAAGATTATCTAGATAATTTAAAAAATCAATATGCTGATAAATATGCCATTAACGGCAAGGTATACAATGTGCCCTTAACAGCGAATGTATCAGGTATATATTACAATAAGACAAAATTTGAAGCCTTAGGGTTAAAAGCACCTGAAACATGGGATGAATTTGTCCAACTTGTGGATGACATCAAGGCCGCCGGTGAAACACCATTTGCTATCGCAGGGACAGAAGGTTGGACCTTGAATGGTTACCATCAATTATCTTTAATTACAACAACTGGCAGCGCCGATGCCGCAAATGAATACTTGCGATATTCACAACCAAACAGTATCTCAGCTGATGATGATATCTTAAAAGCTGATGCTGCAAAACTAGATTTACTGGTTGATGAAGGCAATCAACAAGCGAATTGGAAGGGTGCCTCTTATAACGATGCCATTGTTGCATTTACATCTGAAGATGCTTTAATGACGACCAATGGATCATGGGCACTAGCAGCGATGCGACAACAAGAGCCTACTTTTGAAATTTCTACCTTTGCATTCCCAGGTGAAGAGCACGGACAAAGTGCTACTGTAGGAGCTGGTGATTTGGCCTTGTCTATCGCTGCAGAGACGGAAAATTTAGAAGCAGCAGAAACTTTTGTTGCCTACATGACAACTCCAGAGCCTATGCAGAAATACTATGACGTGGATGGTTCACCAGTTGCCGTAATTGGGGTGGAAGAAGATAGTGATTCACCACTAAAAGCCTTAAATGAACTAGCCTTCACTGACAAACATTATGTATGGATGGCGCAACATTGGACGAGTGAAGATGATTTCTTCACCGCAACAGCCAACTACTTAGTGACGCAAGATATAGAAGCTTTAGCGGATGAACTGAATGCCTTCTTCAATCCAATGAAAGCAGACCTAGACTAGGGGGAAAGATCACATGAGAAAAACAATTAATAAATATTGGGGTTGGGCCTTTTTAATTGTCCCACTACTACTTCAAGCCATTTTCTTCTATTTCCCCATGTTTCAGGGGGCCTTTTACAGTTTTACCAACTGGACTGGGTTAACATATAACTTTGATTTTGTTGGCCTAAACAACTACATTATCTTGATGTCTGATAGTAAATTTATGAAAGCTATTGGGTTCACCTTGATTTTAACTGTGTCTTTAATCGTCGGTGAAATTGTGATTGGCATTTTAATTGCCCGGTTATTAAATTCAAAAATTAAGGGACGCACCTTTTTTAGAGCCTGGTATTTTTTTCCAGCAGTGCTCTCCGGATTGACCGTATCATTAATTTTTAAACAGGTATTTAACTATGGTTTACCGGCTATTGGTCAAGCATTGAATATTGGCTGGTTACAAGAGTCTCTACTAGGTTCAACTAGTGGCGCCGTATTTGCAGCTATCTTTGTTCTTTTATGGCAAGGTGTGGCTATGCCAATTATCATTTTCTTAGCCGGTTTACAAAGTATTCCCGAAGAAATAATTGAAGCGTCTGCCATTGACGGTGCTAACAGCCAACAAACATTCTTCAGTATCGAATTACCGTACTTGTTACCAAGTATCTCTATGGTATTCATCATGGCTTTAAAAGGTGGCTTAACAGCCTTTGATCAAATTTTTGCCTTAACCGGTGGTGGTCCAAGTAATTCAACAACTTCAATCGGTTTGTTAGTTTACAACTATGCCTTTAAGAGTAATCAATATGGTTATGCCAACGCAATTGCCATCGTCTTATTCTTAATTATCGCTGTTGTCTCTATTATTCAAATACGTTTGTCACGTCGCTTTGAAATCTAGGAGGAAAACCATATGAAAAATGAAGAACGATTCAATCTAATTTGGAAATACGTCCTCCTAATTATTGGAGCAATCTTAATCTTGATTCCGCTTTTAGCGACAGTATTTTCATCATTTAAAACAACACAAGACATCATGCAACATTTCTTTGCCTTTCCAAATCCAGCAACACTTGATAATTATGCTCGGTTGATTGCAGATGGTATAGGGCATTATTTCTGGAATTCCGCGGTTATTACGGTACTATCTGTAATCCTTGTAACCCTATTTATCCCAGCAGCAGCCTATTCTATCGCCCGAAACATGTCGAAACATAAAGCCTTTGCGATTATGTATTCACTATTGATCTTGGGAATCTTTGTACCATTCCAAGTAATTATGATTCCAATCACTGTCATGATGAGTCGCTTAGGCTTAGCAAATATGTGGGGTTTAATCATCTTGTACCTAACATATGCCATTCCTCAAACCTTATTCCTATACGTGGGCTATATCAAATTGAGTGTACCGGATACTTTAGATGAAGCCGCTATGATTGATGGTGCAGATCGTTTTACGACTTATCGTAAAATAATCTTCCCAATGCTGAAACCAATGCACGCAACGACACTCATCATTAATGCTTTATGGTTCTGGAACGACTTCATGCTACCTTTGCTGATTCTAAACAAAAATGCTGAAATGTGGACATTACCTCTATTCCAGTACAACTATACAGGCCAATACTTCAACGATTACGGTCCAAGTTTTGCATCATATGTGGTCGGTATCATCACGATCACAATCGTTTACCTAATTTTCCAAAAGAATATCATCTCTGGTATGAGCAACGGAGCCATCAAATAATTTACTACTGAGAAGAGGAGCATATACATGACATTTCAAAACAAAACCATGTTGATTACCTATTCTGATAGTTTAGGTAGCAACTTAAAAGAATTGAAGACGAATATCGACCAATATTTTGGTCAAGCCATCGGTGGTGTGCATCTACTGCCATTCTTTCCCTCTACAGGCGATAGAGGGTTTGCTCCGGTTGACTACGGTCAAGTAGATCCAGCATTTGGTAACTGGGATGATATCAAAGCCCTAGGTGACAAATACTATCTAATGTTCGATTTTATGATCAATCACATCTCCCGCCAGTCCACGTATTACAAAGACTTTCAGGAGAAAAAGGACGCTTCTGACTATGCTGATTTATTTCTAAGATGGGAAAAATTCTGGCCAAGTGGACGACCAACACAGGCCGACATCGACTTAATCTATAAAAGAAAAGATAAAGCCCCCATGCAAGCCATTACCTTCGCCGATGGTACTACGGAACATTTATGGAATACTTTTGGGGAAGAGCAAATCGACCTAGATATACGCCATCAAGTCACAATGGACTTCATCAAAGATACGATTGAACAGCTAGTGGCAAACGGTTGCGATTTGATTCGACTTGATGCCTTTGCCTATGCAATTAAAAAACTAGATACCAATGATTTTTTCGTGGAACCAGAAATTTGGGACTTACTAGACCGAGTGCAAGCGGTTGCCCAAGAAGCAGGCGCGGATATTTTACCTGAAATTCATGAACACTATACAATTCCTTTTAAACTTGCTGATCACGGCTACTTTGTTTATGACTTTGCTTTACCAATGGTTACCTTGTATTCACTGTTCTCGGGTAACACAGACCAATTAGCTAAGTGGTTGAAGATGAGCCCCATGAAGCAATTTACCACCTTGGATACCCATGACGGAATAGGGGTTGTCGATGTAAAGGATATTTTAACCGACGAAGAAATTGATTTTACATCTAAAGCCCTTTATAAGGTAGGGGCTAACGTTAAACGTAAGTATTCTTCTGCAGAATATAATAATTTAGACATCTATCAAATCAATACCACCTATTATTCAGCGCTAGGTGACGATGATAAGAAATATTTCATCGCGCGATTGATTCAAGCTTTCGCACCAGGAATTCCACAAGTGTATTATGTGGGTCTACTTGCTGGTAAAAATGATCTAGAACTCTTAGAAAATACCAAAGAGGGGCGTAATATCAATCGCCACTATTACACTAGTGATGAAATTGGACGTGAAATACAACGTCCATTGGTCCAAAAATTATTGCAATTATTTACCTTCCGTAATGAAAGTGAAGCTTTTGATTTAGCTGGTGGTATCGAGGTTGCTACACCGGATGCACATACGATAATCATTACACGCTATAATGCTGACAAATCAGTAATTGCTGAAGCAAACATAAACTTACTTGATTTACGCTACAGTATCTTTGAAAACGACCGTCCCGTTCATTTTGAATAGAAAGAGAGTATAACATGGTAGAATTAAACCTAAACCATATTTACAAAAAATACCCCGACGCCACTGACTACGCTGTAGAAGAT
The DNA here is from genome assembly GCA_023442905.1 of Bacillota bacterium. GTDB lineage: Bacteria > Bacillota > Bacilli > Lactobacillales > Aerococcaceae > Aerococcus. The sequence continues at coordinate 7,989 of JAEZWY010000119.1, forward strand.
TTTAATTTAGATATTAAAGATAAAGAATTCATTGTATTTGTCGGACCTTCTGGTTGTGGTAAATCCACTACATTACGTATGGTCGCTGGATTAGAGGAAATAAGCCAGGGGGAACTAAAAATTGATGGTGAAGTAGTGAATAACAAATCACCTAAAGATCGTGATATTGCGATGGTATTCCAAAACTATGCTTTATACCCACATATGACGGTTTACGATAACATGGCTTTTGGTTTGAAATTACGTAAATACGACAAAGCTGAAATTGACCGTCGCGTGAATGAAGCAGGAGAAATACTAGGTTTAACTGATTTCTTACAACGTAAACCAGCAGACCTATCAGGTGGGCAACGACAACGTGTAGCTATGGGACGAGCAATTGTCCGTGATGCTAAAGTATTCCTAATGGATGAACCTTTATCAAACCTTGATGCCAAGTTACGTGTTTCCATGCGGACAGAAATTGCCAAAATCACCCGTAAAATTGAGGCAACGACCATTTATGTTACACATGATCAAACCGAAGCAATGACATTAGCAGATCGAATTGTGATTATGAATGCAACGAAAAATTCTGATGGTTCAGGCACAATTGGTCGCATTGAACAAATCGGTACACCACAAGAATTATATAATGAACCCGTAAGTAAATTCGTAGCTGGCTTTATTGGTAGTCCTTCAATGAACTTCTTTACAGTAACAGTAGGGGAGAATCGTATTTCCAATCAAGATGGTTTGGACATTGCTATACCAGAAGGGCAAGCTAAAATCTTACGTGACCGTGGTTACCTGGGTAAAGAAGTCATTTTCGGTATTCGTCCAGAAGATATTTTGGATACTAACATTGCCATTGAAGCCTACCCAGAGGATACCGTGACAGGTGAGGTAGTCGTTTCTGAATTACTTGGTCCTGAAACCATGTTATACCTAAAATTAGGTCAAACTGAATACGTTGCACGTGTATCTACTCGTGACACATTTGAAGCGGGTGACAAAGTTGCCCTAACCTTTAACATTACGAAGGGACATTTCTTCGACTTGGCAACAGAACAAGCAATTCGTTAATATGCGAAGCATATCTTAGCTGGGGACAAAACTTCCCAGCTATTTTTGATATTATTAGTGCAAGCGCTTGCACAAACTGGTAGAATGGACTTAACAACATAAAACATCATAAGGAGTGCGTGAAATGGAAAAACATTGGTGGCACAAAGCAACTATCTATCAAATCTATCCTAAATCCTTTGCAGATGCGAATGGCGATGGTATTGGGGATTTAAAGGGCATTACCAGCAAATTAGACTACTTGCAAGAATTGGGCATAACTGCCATCTGGTTATCACCAGTTTATGATAGCCCTATGGACGATAACGGTTATGATATTGCGAATTATGAAGCGATAGCAGACATGTTTGGTGACATGAATGATATGGATTTGTTACTAGCCGAAGCCAATCAACGTGGTATTCGTATTATCATGGACCTCGTCGTAAACCATACATCAGATGAACATGCCTGGTTCGTGGAAGCCCGCGACAATCCGACAAGCCCAGAACGTGATTATTATATTTGGCGTGACGAACCCAATGACCTAACTTCAATATTTAGTGGCTCAGCATGGGAAAAAGATGAAGCATCTGGTCAATATTACCTGCACTTCTTCAGCAAAAAGCAACCTGATTTAAACTGGGAGAACGCCTCTTTACGTCAAAAAATTTATGATATGATGAACTTTTGGATCGATAAAGGTATCGGTGGGTTCCGTATGGATGTTATCGACATGATTGGTAAAGTTCCTGATCAAGGGATTGTCAATAATGGCCCTAAATTACACGATTACATCAAGGAAATGAACACTGCTTCCTTTGGTAAACATGATTTATTAACTGTAGGTGAGACATGGGGTGCTACGCCGGAAATTGCCCAATTATACTCAAATCCTGACAGTCATGAACTATCTATGGTATTTCAGTTCGAGCATATTGGTCTGCAACATAAGCCGGATGCAGCTAAATGGGATTTTGAAGACGAACTAGATGTACCTGCATTAAAAAAGATTTTTAATAAATGGCAGACAGAATTAGGGCTTGGTCAAGGTTGGAACTCTTTATTCTGGAACAACCATGATTTACCACGTGTCCTTTCTATTTGGGGCTCAACTGGCCCAAACCGAGTGAAATCAGCCAAGGCATTAGCAATTCTCCTACATCTGATGCGGGGTACACCTTATATTTACCAAGGTGAAGAAATAGGAATGACCAATTATCCTTTTAACAATTTAGATGAAATTGATGATATTGAATCCTTAAACTATGCACGAGAAGCTACAGCAAATGGTCAATCTATGGGGCAAGTCATGGACAGTATCCGCATGATTGGTCGAGACAATGCTAGGACACCTATGCAGTGGGATGAAACGAAACATGCCGGATTCTCAAGTGGAGACACAACCTGGCTACCAGTAAATCCAAATTATCATGAAATTAACGTCAAAAACGCCTTAGCTGATCAGGACAGTATTTTTTATACTTATCAAAAATTGGTTCAATTACGCCAAACTTCAGAATGGTTAATCGATGGCGATTTTGAGCTATTAGATACTAGCGATAAAGTATTTGCCTACATCCGAAGAACACCAAGTGAAGCATACTTAGTAGTCGTGAATGTATCTGATGTAGCACAAACATTTAGTTTTAATGGTACGTATGAAACAATTGTTATCAGCAATCATGTGGTGCCAACCGATTTACAACAAATCACCTTGGATGCTTGGGATGCATTTTGTGTTAAGCTGACAAAATAAAAAAATAATATCAAAAAGGGTAACCGCAATCGTTTGTGGTTACCCTTTTTTGATATTTATCTACTAGAATCACGTATTGTTAACCGAGTGGCAAGTCTAGTCATAGTAGGTACTACTTCGGGGTTTATCAATTGACGATTCAGGGTATCCACAGCAATTCGACCCATTTCCTCAGTAAAAACGGTCACACTGGATAGGGCGGGGAAAATCTGTTTCGTCAACGGGGTATCATTAAATGAAATAAGACTCACCCGTTCAGGGACAGCAATACGCGCCTCCTGAAGGGCACGTAAAGCACCAATAGCTAATGCATCATTGGCCACAAAGAAAGCTTGTGGAAGGGCTTCTCCATGTTCAGTGATGGCCTGTTTCATCAAATCATACCCAGCTTGTGCTGAAAAATCACCAATATACGTATATTTTGCATGGTAAACACCAAGTTCAGATGCATAGTTTCGGAAAGTTCTGAACCGTTGATCAATTAACTGTTCCTTACCATCTGTCGTTTTCTCTTCACCGGCAATCATACCTATCGATGTTAACCCATGCTGCATAAAATAATCTAATACTTGAATCACGGCATTATCAAAATCAGTTGTCACACAGGGATGACCAGCATTTAAGGTATCTGAATCCACAAAAACCAATTTGCGATTATAGGACTCTAACCGTTTAATTTGTTGATTAGAAAATTTACCGATGGCAATAATTCCAGCAATATCATCAGTAATTTGAATAATTTGATTATTGAAATAACGGACAATGTCATAGGTTAAATCCTCGGCACGTTTTTCTATCCCAATCCGAATAGCATAATAATATAAATCATTTAATTCTTCCTGCTCACTATACCATTGGACAACAGCAATTTTTTGTCGCTGTTTTGGTATATTCGTCGTCTTTTGATGTTTGGTATAGCCCAAGTCGTCTGCAATGGCTAGAATACGATGTTTCGTGTCTTCACCAACAGAAAGGGTTTCATCACGGTTCAACACACGTGAAACAGTCGCTTGCGAAACTTTTGCTAATCTTGCAATATCTTTAAGAGTAGCCATATCCTTACTTCCTTTATCATTTATTTTTATCCATTATAACACATTTACAGCTACATTAGTAAAAGTTTAGTAAATATATCGAATATTTTATCTGAATAATCTATAATAAAATTATCATATAAATCAAGGAGATTGCTTATGGACACGACAACATTAAATCAAGCTTTTACAGACATTTTCAACGAACAAGCTGATGCAACTTTTTTCTCACCAGGACGTATTAACCTAATTGGTGAACATACAGATTACAACGGGGGCCACGTATTCCCAGCAGCTATTTCACTGGGTACTTATGCTGTTGCCCGTAAACGAGATGACCAAATCTGTCGCTTTTATTCAGCAAATTTCAAAGATGATGGCATTATTGAAATTAACCTAAATCAACTGATTCTAACAAAGGAAGACGGTTGGACGAACTATCCTAAAGGGGTCATTAAATTTTTAATAGAAGCGGGTCATCCAATTGATACCGGTTTTGACCTATACGTATATGGGAATATTCCAAATGGTTCCGGTCTTTCATCATCAGCTTCACTTGAATTACTCACAGGGATAGTTGCGGAAGAATTGTATGATTTAACACTAGAAAGACTAGATTTAGTAAAAATTGGTAAAAAAACTGAAAATGATTTTATCGGTGTCAATTCGGGTATTATGGATCAATTTGCCGTCGGGATGGGGGCAGATAAACGTGCGATTTATCTGGATACAAATTCTCTCGACTATGAACTCGTTCCGCTAGATTTAGCTGATAACGTAATTGTAATCATGAATACCAATAAACGCCGTGAATTAGCCGATTCTAAATACAATGAACGCCGGACTGAATGTGAAACAGCACTCGCCGAACTTAACCAAAAGTTGACCATTGATTCACTGGGTGCGATTGATGCCAACACCTTTGATCAATATGCTTATTTAGTTCAAGATAGTAATCGTTTGAAACGTGCACGACATGCTGTTTGGGAAAACCAACGAACGTCACTTGCACGACAAGCATTGCAAACTGGGGATCTATTAGCATTTGGTCGCTTAATGAATGCCTCCCATGTATCATTAGAACACGATTATGAAGTTACCGGAATCGAGCTAGATACCTTGGTCCATACAGCATGGGCACAGGAGGGTGTATTAGGCGCGCGTATGACGGGCGCAGGCTTTGGAGGATGTGGCATTGCCATCGTCGCAAAAGACAAGGTGGATGCTTTTAAAGAGCAAGTAGGGTGTGTATATACTGAAACAATCGGCTATCCACCACAATTTTATATCGCAGAAATCTCAGGTGGCGCGCATGTACTAACAAGGAGATGATGACATGGCAAAACTAATTGATGCCTTTGTTACACAGGTTATTGAAAATAGTGATTATACAATAGACGATCATTTTTATTTACGCAATCGTATCTTAGCATTAACTGGTGAAGCAGGTGCCAATCAAGAAACAACTAGAACCACTCTTATTTCCTTACGTGATGCCTTAGTAGATGTTGCTGTTGACAACGGAAAAGTAGGGGATTTAACAGAAGAGCGAGATACTTTAGGCGCTGCATTAATGGATTTTATCACGCCAGCCCCTAGTGTTTTAAATCAACACTTTTGGGAAACCTATCAAATTTCTCCAGAAGAGGCCATCCAGGAATTTTATGCGCTGAGTCAACGTAATGACTATATTAAAGTAGGGGCCATTGCTAAGAACATTGCGTATACAAGTCAAACGGCCTATGGACCAGTGGAAATTACCATTAACCTATCAAAACCTGAAAAAGATCCCAAGGCAATCGCTGCCGCCTAAAAAGCGCAATCTTCTAGTTATCCTCTTTGCCAGCTATGCACGGAAAATGAAGGATATCAAGGCAGAATCAACCATCCGGCGCGCGCTAACCACAGAATTATTCGTCTTCAATTAGGCGATGAGAAGTGGGGGTTCCAATATTCACCATATGCCTATTTCAATGAGCATAGTATTGTATTAAACACACAGCATGTCCCCATGGTCATTTCAAAACAAACATTTGAACAATTATTAGACATTGTGACTATTTTTCCTGGATATTTTGCTGGATCTAATGCCGATTTGCCGATTGTAGGAGGTTCAATTCTAACGCATAATCATTATCAAACGGGGCGTCATGATTTCCCTATGGCTAAGGCACCCTTTGAAAGTCAATTCACGTTTGAAGGTTACCCAAACATCCAAGCTGGGATTGTCAAATGGCCCATGTCTGTGATACGTCTACAAGGAAAAGAGCGCGGAGATTTGGTGACCTTGGCCGATAAAATCCGACTGGCTTGGCAAACATATGAAGATCCAAATCTAGATGTAATTGCATATACAGGAGACGAAGCTCATCATACAATTACACCTATCGCCCGCAAAAATGGGGACAAATTCGAACTAGATTTGGTTTTACGTGATAATCATACTTCATCACAATATCCAGATGGCGTTTATCATCCACATCAAGATGTGCAACATATTAAACAGGAAAATATCGGTTTAATTGAAGTAATGGGCTTAGCTATATTACCACCACGCTTAAAAGATGAAATCTCGGCAGTTGCTGACTATCTATTAGATAAAGAAAATAATATTGCAGCTTACCATTTAACATGGGCACAAGAATTAAAGCAAAATTATCAACATACTTTTACTCCAGATACAGTGAATACTATTTTAAAAGATGAAATTGCAAATGTTTTTGTACGCGTCTTAGAAGATGCTGGTGTGTATAAAGATACACCAGCAGGAAAAGATGGCTTTAATCGATTTATTCAATCGGTAGGTATCGTTTCTTAAACTTTTTATGCCCCCGTTTCTTGCTATTTAGAGACGGGGGTTTTCTTTTTCTCTAATGAAAATCAAATGCTATAATGGCATTAATGAAATTTAGAGGAGAGAACGTCTGATGCAAAAAGAAGTAATAAAGCTATATAATGATCGTGATGATGTGACCTTAACTAGCTACGTGATTGATCCAATCCGCACAAGTAATGTGAATATTGAACGACCGGCCGTGATTATCTGTCCCGGTGGTTCATATATGTACTGTTCAGATAGAGAAGCTGAACCAGTGGCATTGGCATTTAATGCTATGGGCTTTCACGCATTTGTCTTGCGATATTCGGTCTATGGGCAAGGGAAAACAACTGCAGAAATCATTGCAGAAGGGCAATTTCCGGTTAAACCTGATGTTATTTTCCCCCATGCACTACAAGAAACTGCTAAGGCATTTGAAATTTTGCATCAACATGAGACTGAGTGGCGCATTGATACTGATAAGATTGGCCTAGCAGGATTTTCTGCTGGTGGTCACAATACCGGGATGTACAGTAATTTATGGCATGAAGATGTGATTCAAAATGCAACAAATTTGAAGGGCACAGCCTTGAAACCAGCATTTAATATTTCTGCCTACGCCCTAACTGATATTGCCTATTATTATCACCAAAACATTGCCAATCCTGACCCAAATATCAAGGCCTATGCAACAGCTATATCTTTAGCTTGCTTTGGAAAACCACTACCTAGTGAAGCAGAAATTGAATGTTATTCTGTCCCAGCTACTGTGAATGAACATACTGCACCAACTTTTATTTGGGCAACACGTGAAGATGATGTTGTTAACGTACGTGATTCCTTATCACTAGCCTTAGCATTAGAAGAAAATCAAATTCCTTTTGAAATGCATATCTTCCAAGAAGGACCACACGGCCTTTCAGTGGCTAACGAGCTTTCTGCAACCATGCCCAATCAAGTGAATAAAACTGCCGCGCAATGGCTACCGCTAGCTGAAAATTGGTTGAAAGAAATCATCTTAAAAGGCGTTTATTCCTGAGCGCTTAGGATGATACTATGGGTTTAGGATAATAAAAAGAGGTAAATATGAAGTATAAAAACTTATTATTTGATGTAGATGATACCTTATTAGATTTTCAAGATGCGCAAAAGATTGCATTGAAATTTTTATTTGAGTCTATGGATATTCCTTATAATGAGGAAACTGAGAAAATGTATAATACCATGAATCAAAGTCGCTGGCGCCAATTCGAACAAGGGATTTTAACCTCAGAACAAGTTGTAAATGGTAGATTTGGTATTTTCTTCAATCAACTAGGAATTGAAGTGGATAGTGTTGAAATGGAAAGAAATTATCGGCAGTATCTAAAAGAAGGTATAAAACCTGTTGAAAATAGTTTGGAACTAGTGAATTCACTTTCTAAACAGGCAAATTTATATATCGTTACCAATGGAATTGCTGAAACGCAATCTTATCGTTTACAAAAATCTGGTTTGATCCCGTACTTTAAAGATGTGTTCATATCTGAGGAACTGAATGCTCAAAAGCCTAGTATAAATTTCTTTAATACAGTATTCTCAAGAATCCCATATTTTAATAAAGAAGAAACAGCCATTATTGGAGATTCGCTTACGTCAGATATTCAAGGAGGTATTAATGCTGGAATCGACACCATTTGGTATAACCCAAAAAGGAAAGAAGTAAAAGATCCAGTAATGCCAACCTATGATATTGCGCACTTAAATGAAATATATGATTTATAGTTTTTGGCTTAGTTTAACGAATTTTTGTCATGAATGTATAATAGCATATAACATCGATTGTGAAATTTCTTGACATTGTACCTTTTATTTCATAAGATTAGACTTAAATGAATAAATGCGGAATAAAAAGAGGCCGCTAATCACATCAGTATCCATTTGGAGAAAGGGTTATTAGCCGAAACAGTATGATTTGCTGTTGGGGGTGTATTCAAAAAATGCATCACTGCCAAAAAGGAATGCCCAATTTCTTCCAGGAGCACTTTCTATTTTGCGGGCAAAAGTGATTTCTGTATTCAACCAATACCAAGTCGAGCTTTTGCTTGCCTTGGTATTTTTTTATTTAAATTTTCAAAAGGAGCTTTCTTATGAAATCAAAATTATTTCCTAAAAAGTTACAAATGCCCAATGCATTAGTACTTTTATTTTCAATCATGGTCATCATGATGGTATTAACATGGCTTATTCCTGCAGGGGAGTTTGAACGAACGCTGGTCGATGATCGGACTGTTTTAGTACCAGATTCTTTCCATTTTATTGATTCTAGCCCACAAAATCCCTTCCAGTTGATTCTGGCCTTACCGCAAGCTTTTATTGAGGTAGGATCTATCGTATTCTTCCTCTTTATCACAGGTGGATCATTCAAATTAATTAACGAAACAGGCATTCTTGAAGCCTTAATGGGTCGTTTAGTCCGTGCCTTAAAAGGACGCGAGGAGGTCTTCATTCCTATTCTGGTTTTTGTGACTGGTTTAGGTGGTGCCACTTTAGGTTTATCAGAGGAAATTATCCTCTTCATTCCAATCGGTATCGCACTAGCTAGAGCTTTAGGCTACGACGCCATGACAGGGATTGCTGTTTTAATTCTTGGGGCTGCGGTCGGCTTTAATGCCGGTTTTATGAACCCATTCTCAGTAGGTGTTGCCCAAGCCTTAGCCGAATTACCATTATTCTCAGGTGTTGGCTTACGTATCGCCTTATTCATTGTTCTTTGGGCAGTGACAACGATTTTTATTATGCGTTATGCGAAAAAAGTTAAAGCTGATCCAAGCAAAAGCGACGTTGCTGATTTAGAAACTGCTGATAAAGCGCAAGATGACTATGTAGACCTGAATGAACAGGAACTACCAACATTTTCATCACGCCACAAATGGATTTCATTGGCTTTACTTGTTGGTTTTTCTATAATGATTTATGGTGTATTCCAAATTGGTTGGTTTATTGATGAATTAGGCGCGATGTTCTTTACAATGGCAGTAGTATCCGCATTAATTGGTGGTTTACCAACTGGAAAAATAGCTGATACGTTCGTTGCGGGAGCTGGTGAGATGACATTTTCTGTCTTAGCCATAGTATTCGCACGTGGTATTTTAGTCGTGATGGAAAATGGGATGATTTTAGATACAATTATTTTCTATCTTGTACAAGTAGTCAATATTTTCCCAGCTATCTTGGGTTCTGTAGGGATGTACGTTATTCAAATTTTAATTAACTTCTTTATTCCATCAGGATCAGGTCAAGCTGCTGCGACAATGCCAATTATGTTACCGATTGCTGACTCATTAGATGTTACAAGACAAACAGCTGTACTTGCCTTCCAATTAGGGTCTGGTTTTATGGATGCCATCATTCCAACTTCAGGTGTCCTAATGGCCGAGTTATCATTAGCTAAAATACCATATAACAAGTGGTTCAAATGGTTTATGCCACTACTAGTTATTTATATCTTAATCGGTTTGGTATTCTTAATTGCTGCTCACTTTGTTAGTTATGGTCCATTCTAGAAAGGATTGAAATATTTATGACTGTAAAAGAAAAATTACACCAAGCAGTTACTAGCTTGGAAGGTGACTTAAGAGGATTGAGCGATTATATTTTTGCAAATCCAGAATTAGGGCACCAAGAGTTTAAATCTTCAAAAGCGCATATTGAATTACTGGAAAAACACGGTTTTACGGTTGAAACACCCTACGCAGGTTTTGATACAGCCTTTAGAGCAACATTCGATTCGGGGCAGTCTGGCCCTACGATTGCCTACTTGTCTGAATACGATGCTTTACCATCAATTGGTCATGGCTGTGGTCATAATATGCTAGGAACGGTCGATACAGGGGCAGGTATCGCTTTGTCAAAAGTCATCAATGAAATAGGCGGGCGAGTAGTTGTTTTAGGCACGCCAGCAGAAGAGACGACCGGGACTAAAGTAGATATGGCCAATAGTGGAGTATTTGACGATGTAGATGTCGCTATGTGTACCCATCCTTCAGATGAAAACACGATGTCTGGTACCTCAATGGCTATCCATCCTATTGCTTTTGAATTCTTTGGAAAACCAGCTCATGCTGCTGAAGCACCGGATGAAGGGATTAATGCTTTAGATGCCATGTTAAACTTATTTAACAATATCAATAGCCTACGCCAAGAAATGCGTCCATCTGCTCGTGTTCATGGAATTATAACCCATGGTGGAGACGCTGCTAATATAATCCCAGAATATACAAGAGCAGAATTCTATGTACGTGCTCTAGATACACCTTATATGGAAGTTTTATCTGAAAAAATTATCAATTGTGCAAAAGCTGCTGCGCTTGCTAGTGGCTGTACTATGAAGCATACAGACTTTGAAAATATCTACAAAGATATGATTACAAATGAGACTTTATCTCAGGTTTACAATGACAATGCAGGAGAATTGGGTATTGAAATGGTGCCTGAAAAAGTGGGTGAAAATGGTTCAATCGATATGGGAGATGTGAGTCATGTTGTCCCTTCAATCCATTCATATTATTCAATTACAGATGGTAAACGCGTTATTGGTCATACACCTGAGTTTAGAGACTGTACACAAACACCATTTGCTTATGACATGATGATGAAGGTTGTTGAAACGTTAGCTAGAACAGGTATTGACGTTATTGATCAACCCGAATTACTTGAAGCAATTAAAGAAGAGTTTAATAATAGATAGAAAAAGATCGCTCAAGATTACTTGGGCGATTTTTCACTTTATAAATACTTATAGCTTATGAATCTGAACGGTCAGCCATCCAACGTTTCTGATGACCACGTGAAATACGCATAATTTCAGTATATAGATCAGCTAATTCTTCTCTTAAACTGCTATCCTCCAAGTATCCCTGCACTTTTTCAATAACAGCTGTCTCTCTACCAGTATCAAGAATTTCTTTATTATTGGCTAACTTTACTTGAGCCACTTGTTCCACCATTTTCGTTCTTTCTTCAAATAATTGAACAATCTCACGGTCAATACGGTCGATTTCTTTACGTTCTTTCTCTAACATAGCGATCTCCTTCAATAAATCTCTTATCCTGTTATTTGGTAGTGTTCTTATATAGGTAAACCGGATGATACCTATTTATACAGTATTTCGTCTAATTCATTATAGATAAGTAGGAAAATAAAAGCAATCGCAATTCTGTCTTATAGTCGCTAGATTGAATCGTTGACGAGAACCTCAAATATCGTTATACTTTTTAAGTTGAAAAATGTGCATTATATAAAATAATCTATATGAAGGGTGGATAGATATGTCAACAGAATCCATATCTGAAGCAAGAAATCAAATGAATCAAAAAATATTAGGTGATATTCGGAACCGTAAACCCGTTTTTTGGGAAAATGACAGTCACATACCTTTCAAAAATTTAAAAGGGCAATTAGATGTCTCAGTTCTTGAAATTAAGGATGCTGAAGCGCGTTTAAAACGTTTCGCACCTTTTATTAAGGCAGTTTTTGAGGATACAGTAGCATTAGATGGGCTAATTGAATCACCAATTTCTGATATTGGTCAATTCAAATCAGCCTTAGAAGACAATTATGACTTTTCTTTCCCAGGAAAAATGTTACTAAAACGGGATGATTTGTTGCCAATTGCAGGTACAATAAAAGCTCGCGGTGCTATTTATGAAGTCTTACGTCATGCAGAAGCTTTAGCATTTGAAGAAAAATTATTATCTGGTTACGATGATGACTATGCCAAATTTGCGACGAAAGCTTTCCAAGACTTTTTTAAACAATATACTGTAGTAGTTGGGACGACTGGTAATCTTGGTATATCTTCAGGTGTGATGTCAGCAAAAATAGGCTTCAATGTCCAAGTTCACATGTCGCATGAAGCGAAACAATGGAAGAAAGATTATCTTAGAAGTCATGGCGTTCAGGTAGTCGAACATAAAACGAATTTTACAGAAGCTGTAGATCAGGGGAGACAGTCGGCACTATCTGACCCCTATGCATACTTTATTGATGATGAACATTCTATACAATTGTTCTTGGGCTACACAACAGCCGCATCAAGATTAGAGAAGCAACTGGAAGAACGAGACATTATCGTTGATGAGGATCATCCGCTGATGGTCTACCTACCATGTGGTGTTGGCGGAAGTCCTGGTGGTATTACTTATGGTTTAAAACAAATTTACGGCGATAATGTTCACTGTTTCTTTGCACAACCAACTCATGTACCATCTATGCTACTTGGTTTGATATCTAAGAAATTTGCTGATATTTCAGTGTATGATTTTGGGATTGATGGGCTAACAGTCATGGATGGCTTAGCTGTTCCAAGAACATCTCAAATTGTTGCGAAGTTGATGTCAGGAATCTTTGATGGTGGCTACACCTTAACAGATAAAGAATCTAACCGACTATTAACCACCCTTATAGATGTTGAAAATATCTTTGTAGAACCAGCTGCAACTGCCGGATTAGTGGGGCCGCAAAAGTTATTTGCAACGACTGCCGGTAAAAATTATCTAGTCCAAAAGAATTTAATGGACAAAGTTGACCATATGACGCATATTGCGTGGGCTACTGGTGGGTCCATGGTACCAGCAGATGAACAAGTATTATTCTATGAAAAGGCCAAAATCAACCAATAATAAAGAATCTAATAAAGAGAGTGACCGGGTTTAAAAGTTTGGTCACTCTCTTTTACTATATTGGGTTGAAAGAATACTACATATTGCATTCACCTAAAGTATATATTATTGCAAAATAAACCAGTTAATCATTTTTTGAATAATTAACAAAAAAACAAATTTGGTTCCTTAAACTTGTGTATTTTGTCATTTTAAAATGTTTAAAATCTTAACTTCGCACTAGAAAATGTGATAAAACCTACAATCTTGTAATATTACAATAAAAATAGTTTGCAATTTTAATAATAAACCGTTTACATCTCATTGATTATTGAGTACAATATGAAATATAAATAAGTGCACTAATTATTTTATATTGTGAATTTTGTAAAAATCACTTGAGACAAAATTGTGGAGGTTATTATGAGTCAAGAAAATAAATTGAGAGTAAGCCGTTCTTTCGGCATGCGCGACAAATTAGGATATATGATTGGGAACATTGGTAACGATCTAACATTCTTCCTTGCTTCAAACTATTTCATGGTATTCTATACAAACGTTATGGGTGTTTCACCAGCAATGGTTGGTACACTATTTGGTATCGCTCGTTTAGTTGATGCTTTTACTGATGTTGGTATGGGTGTTATTGCGGATAATGCTGTTACAACTCGCGTAGGTAAATTTAAACCTTGGTTACGTAGAATGGCTTTTCCGGTCGGAATTGCAAGCGCTTTAATGTATAACAGTTTCATTATAGACTGGACACCAACAGCTAAAGTTATTTATATGTTTGTTACTTATTTATTATGGGGATCAATTTTCTATACTTCAATCAACATTCCTTACGGTTCATTAGCATCTGTGATATCTGGTAAATCAGAAGACCGTGCGAACTTATCTACTTTCCGTTCAATGGGATCTACTTTAATCCAATTTAGTTTAGGTTTCGTTGTACCATTAATTGCCTATAGTGCAGACGGTAAAGTATTAGCTGATAACTTCATGTGGTTAGGTGTTGCCTTAGGTTTAGCCGCTGCTTTATGTTACTTAGCTTGTTACGGTATGGTTGAAGAACGTGTTGAATTACCACAAGGTGAAAAATTCAGTGTCGGACAAATGTTATCTGACCTTGGTGAATTGATTAAAGACCGTGGATTCTTAGGTTTAATGTTCTCTACAATGTTTATGTTGGCTGGTTTAATCTCATTAGGTCAATTATTACAGTACATGTACTTAGACTACTTCCAAAATACACGTATCTTAACAATTGCCACTGCAGGTATGACTTTAAGTGCTTTATTAATCGCACCATTTGTAAGTTCAATTACGAAAAAATTTGGTAAAAAAGAAGCTGGATCATTCGCCCTAATCGGTGCAGGCTTAATCTATGTCATTGCTTTCGTATTAAGAATTCAAAATCCATTAGTATTTGCCATCTTAGTTATCGTTGCTGGTATGGTTATGGGTTACTACACTATGGCAATGTACTCTTACGTAACAGACGTTATTGATGACTTCTACATCAAACGTGGTACACGTAAAGATGGTACAATCTACGCAGTTTACTCATTTACACGTAAAGTAGGTCAAGCGATTGCTGGTCTCTTAGCCGGTGCTTTACTAACACAAATTGGTTATGTTTCAGGTGCTGAACAACAAACTGCTGAAGTAGCGAATAGTATCTACAGCCTTGGTACAATATTACCAGGTGGATTACTATTAGCAGCAGGTTTAATCTTGTTATTCATGTATCCACTAAACAAACAAAAAGTAAACGAAAATATACGTATTATCGAAAGCGAAACCAAATAATTTATTTCATTAGAAACTAATGTCTTTGCTTAAACAATGATGAAAATTGCTTATTAATTTGACTCTCTTAGGTAAACTGATGATATCTATCAGCTTCTCTAAGAGAGTTTTTTTATTTGCTTATTTTACCTGTTGAAGATACTTAGTTTAAACAAATAAACACCGAACATCTCCAACGTAGGAATATGTTCGGTGTTTTAATTTTATAATGGTTATTTCATAAGTACTTGTTCAAATAATTGATTTAGCAAAAGACTTCTATCTGATGATTTTGCCATTCTTTAATCTTTCCTTCTTCAGCTAGTTGGTGTAATGACCGACTTAGCGTTTCAGAAGTCATGCCTAGGAAGCCTGCTAAAAAGCGTTTGGTCTCTTCGTGACAGAAAATTTTGTGCCCATTCACAATCTGGGCTTCCTTGCAGATAAAGTTAAATAAACGGTCTTTTGCAGTACATGTCGATAACCATACGGCCTGTTCTTCAGAAGCATGTAAACGTTGAGATAAAGCTTCAATCATCTTAAGGGATAATTGCGGGTAGTCCACCAGCAGTTGTTTAAATTGTTGATTTTCAATCAGGTAAATTTCACTTTTTACCATAGCTACGGCATGCGCCTTGCGGATACCTTCAAATAGGGCTAGTTCACCAGTAAATTCCATCGGTGCAATCATCCGGATGATTTGTTCGTTTCCCAACTCTGATAATCTAAAGATCTTTACTTTACCAGTTAATACAAAGAGAAAATAGCGGGCTTCTGTATTGGTTGCGTAGACCACTTCATTTCGTTTGTACAAGCGTTTAGTAAAATAAGGGACAATTTGTTCAAGCGTTTGACAATCAAGCTCTTTGAATAGGTCAAATTGTCTTAGATCATTGATTTTATCCTGGGCTAACATATTTTCACATCATTGTTATTTACTTTCTACTTGTTTAGCTAAAGCTTTGGCAAAAGCAACCGCATCGCCGACATACCCGACATCTGATTCTTTAAAGATAGCGGCTTTCGGATCCTTATTTACAGAAAATACAAATTTTGCCTGATTCATCCCGACAGTATATTGGATGGCGCCCGCAATCCCGAAATTCAAGAGTAATTGCGGTTGGATAGTGACCCCACTTTGACCAATTTGCTCGTCATGTGTGTACCAGCCGTTCTCTGCTAGGGGACGGGTAGCACCAACTTTTGCGCCAAGTAGGTCGGCTACTTTTTCAGTATAGACTAAATTGTCTTGCATCTTCATCCCGCGGCCAACAGCAACAACCTTATCTGCCTCAGTGATTTGATTCGTTTGTGGTTCACCTGGAATTCGTTCCAAGACTTGGTAGGTATAAGGCCGTTCTAAGGCAATTGTTATGTCTATAATAGCACCTTGACGGGTATTGTCAAAGGGGAGAGTGTTAAAGACATTTGGCCGGACTGTGGCCATTTGTGGACGACGGGTTGGTGTTAGAATTGTACACATCAAGTTGTCCCCGTATGAGGGTTTAATCTGTAGCAACTGCCCCTTATCATTGATAGATAGGTCTAGGCAGTCTGCGGTTAGACCAGTTTGCAGGGCTCCTTGTAGTCTTGGCGCTAAAGCTCTCCCTTTAAGAGTGGCTGCGAATAGAATAATATTTGGTTGGTAATCGTCAGCTAATTGCTTGATAGCTGTTTTTGATAATGCAGGGTCAAAGTCAGCGAATAAGTCATTTTTCACAACTAACACCTGGTCAGCGCCGTGGCCAATAAGACTTGCTGCGTGATTAGTTTGACTTGTTTCTAAGAGGATAGCT
>JAEZWY010000138.1 GCA_023442905.1 Bacillota bacterium
ACAGTATAGTATTCTCTTTGCATACGTCACCCTTCTTTGGTATTCATTTTTAGTAATACATGTCATTATTGAAACTTTACAATTGAATAATAGCTAGTATATCCGAATACTGTCGGCTTTATTATAATATAAAAAAGTTAGGTCGATAAAGTAACCTAACTTTTTTACATTTATTTAATAAGAAAATTATTGTTCAAGTTATTGGGCGATTTTACTTTCCACAAATTCACGAATACGTTTCATTGCTTCAGCAAAAGTCTCCTCATTAGTTGCATATGAAAAACGGATATGGTCTTCTTTACCAAAAGCTACACCTGGCACACCAACAACATGTGCTTCATCGATGAAGGCATTGGCTAAGTCAGTTACTGATTCATAGCCACATAATCTAGCAGTTTCAGTTGCATCTGGGAATAGGTAAAATGCCCCTTGCGGTTTGAAATCTAACCTAAAGCCCGGAATCGTTAATACTTCTTCGTAGGCCGCATTTAGGCGGTTTTCAAATTCTTTACGCATGGCTTCAACGGCCTCTTCACGAGGACCTGTTAAGGCGGCTAAGGCTGCAAATTGACTGATACCTGCTGGGTTTGAGTTGATTTGACTAGCCAATTTAGCAAAAGCGCCAACATATTTGTTGTCCGCTAAGGCATAGCCTAAACGCCAACCTGTCATCGCATAGGCTTTTGAGAAACCATTAACCACGATGGTATTTTCTTTAACTTCCGGTGAAATAGCTGCAATCGATTGTGATTGATGGCCGTTGTAGACTAAACGGTAGTAAATTTCATCGGCAACCACTAGGATGTTGTGGTCTAAACAGTATTGGGCTACTGCGCGTGCGTCTTCTTCACTCATAATCGCCCCTGTTGGGTTTGACGGTGTATTTAAGACTAGTAATTTTGTTTTGTCAGTCACATGTTGGTCTAACAATTCTGGGGTGATTCTAAAATTATCACTTGATGATGTTTCAAAAATCACTGGTACTCCGTCTGCCATCTTCACTTGATCCACGTAGCTCACCCAGTAAGGTGCTGGGATTAAGACTTCATCCCCCTCGTTTAAAAGGGATTGGAAAGTATAATATAGGACCATCTTCGCCCCATCGGCAATAAAGACTTGATCTAACGTGTAGTTGACCTTATCATATTCAGCATGATAGTCAATGATGGCTTGCTTTAAAGCTGTAATCCCTGTTGAATCGGTGTAATGGTGACCGCGCCCGGCAGACATATCCTCTTTTACTTGTTCTAGGATATAGTTTGGGGTGTTAAAATCTGGTTCCCCTACTGCTAGTGAGATGACGTCAATTCCTTGTGCTTGTAGTGCACGAGCCTTAGCTGCAGCAGCTGATGTTTGTGACCCCTGCATTTTTTTAATTCTATTTGCTAATTCCATAGCCTCATTCCTCCTATAAGTCGTTGATGGTTTCGTACCATTCACCAGTTGTTGCATTGATGTAATGGTAACCAAGACGGCCGTCTGCGTCTGTGAATGAAACCTCCCAAACGAATGTATCGTTTTCGATACCGAGGTTGGCTGTTCTTACATTGACATCAGGCATTTCGTATCTTGTCAGTGAAAAAGCATTATCTTCGTTAACCATCTCATCTACAAAGCCCATTTTCTGGTAATCAGTATCGGGTTGGTAGGCAAAATAAACTTGGCGCCCTTCACTGTTTTCGCCCATAACGGCATAATACGTTTCATCTTTATTAAATACATAAAAATCAGTTATATTAGTGAGACCAGCATCCATTGCCACTTGAGTGGTTTTTGCTTCTGCACTCGCCACCATTTGTTGGGAATTGGCATAAACATATGTTGAGCCCACTAAATAAATCACCATGACAGCGATTAAAATGGAAAATAATTTGCGTTTCATGATCTCTTGCCCCTTTTGTAGGTCTATTCTAACATATTTTTAATCTATCCGCTTCAATTCATTTAAGTTGATTGTCTGCATACTTAGTGCATCAGGCATCACATCAGCTATCTGGTCAGCATAAGCCGCTTTTTCCAAACGTTTATCAAGTGAGATAAACATTGCCTGTCGACTACTAGATGAAGCCATTCGGCCAAAAATCTGTGTTAGATTCATCAGCATGTCCGGTAAAGCTACATCATCGAAATAATTATCTCCAAGTGATTTTAAATAATCTTGTTTAGCTAACTCATCCGGGGTATCCGGCGCCGAAAATGGCAATCTAGTTAGCACGAAAGCATCAGTTTCAGCATTCAAATGAATGCCTTCTTGAAAGCTTGCTACCGCAAATAAGATTGCACGAACACTTTCTTCATACTGGCGCGCTAGACGATCTAGATTGCGTTGATTATTTTGCACAATTAAATGGCCAAAATCAGTACGCGTCAATCGTTGTTTCATTTCAAACTGGGTTGCGCGCATCAATGAACGTGACTGGAAAAACACCTGTATCTTCCGCATCGTTTTTTTATTTGTCCATAGCGTTTCTAGCAAATCTGCAATTACAGAGGCAGCCTCTTCTTCATTATACTTATCAATCGATAAAAAGTCTTTTAAGTAATAACCATGAATTTGTTGCGTCCGTCCGTCTACTAGTTGCTGGGTATAAGAATCTTCTATAAATGAATACCATGAAAAGTCTTCAATACCAAATAAAGACTGAATCATATTTTTAGACCGTACAATTTCTAGTGAAGCGGAAACCAATAACATTTGACTGGGTATAGCATGGAAAATAGCTGCTAAATGCGATTGACTAGTATAAAGCTTGCGATCAATTGTCACTTGGACATTATTTTTTCCAAAGTGTACTTGTAAGTCTGCATAGTAATCCTTACTAGCTTTACTTGCTTCTATCCAGCTTTGAATATGATAATCGTATTGGTTTAACTGGCTAAGCAGTTGCTGGTAGGCCCGTTTGTTCAAGATATCCATTTGATAAAGCTGTCTAGCAATAACCTTTAGTGGTGCGCACATCTTCGCCATAGCTGTGACAGCTTTTTTTACACTTTCTCGCCAATTTGCCACCATATAATAATCATGGCTAATATAATAAGACTTCTGAGCTGTATGTCGCTGATAATAACTTTTGGTTTGATACTGGTCTGAAATTTGATCAATAAACCGATCCAAATTAGCCCACGCTTCTTGTAAATTCTGCTCAACATGATAAAGCTTATCTACTGCTTGAATCTTCACATTATTCGTGACTAGCTTATCCATCAATCGATGAACTGTTCGCTCCATACCAGTAAGCATTTCTTCAACCTCTTTTGATTGAATAGTCTTAATTTGTTGTTGATGGACAGTCACTGGTAATTGATGACATTCATCAATGATGACCCTCGCCTTTTCTGTCAAAATAGTTTGTTCAATTAAATCCTGGTAGTGGTAGACAAAATAAGCGTGATTTAAAATCACTAAATCCGCATACTTAGCTTCTGTTACGTGACGCTCATAGAAGGCATAATCGCCCCATCGTTGAATTTCATCGTTACGGTTGCCCCTGGATAAGCGATTCACATTATGCCAATAAACTTCATTATTCAAACCTGGATTAAGTTCGTGCAGGTCTCCTGTTGTTGTTTCATGTAACCAAACAAACAATGCCACTGAAATTAGTACATCGCGCTTTAGCGCAGCTTCTGGATGCTGTTTTAATTGTTGGATGTATTTCTGCAATTTAGTCAACTGTATAAAGTGATTTTGCCCTTTTAAGATGACAGTTTTCAATGGTCTACCTAATAGATTTGCTGCTAATTGGACCGTTTTATCTAAGAATTGATGTTGCAATATAA
>JAEZWY010000210.1 GCA_023442905.1 Bacillota bacterium
ATTGAAGTAAATCACACTTTTAAACCCGTAAATATTGAAGGGAAATTGTGATGAATAGATGAGGAGCAACGATAACTATGATATGTCCAAACTGTCAATCGACAATTCTAGCAGATACAAAAATTTGTCCAAATTGTGACTATATTTTTACCCATCGTGAATCGGATGACGACTTACATGATACGATTGAAATTCCTGCAGCTTCATTTGCGGATACAGTATATGATGATGAAGACGACCACCATGAGGCTTACGAAGAGTACCAAACCTCTCCAATTCAAAATGCAGCTTATGCGAATGGCAATACCAACTCTTCTGATAGCAATGGTGACAATAAAGACGAGAAGAAGGCTAAAAAACCATTATTTTCTTTTGTCAAAAACAATAAAAAGACAAAAGCTACTGATAAAAGTGGTCCTAGTCGCCGTCAAAACAAACAAGATGGTAACCGTCTCACTTCTTACATAGCTTATCTCTTGTCCTATATCAAAAAACCAATACAATCACCTACCACTAACGAATTAAATAAGAATCCAAACCACGGTATTACAAGCTTATTGCTACTTGCAATATTAAATACTGTATCTATTACTTCCCTTGCCAATTACCTCGTTTCTCATTACGAATGGTTTGCGGATTTATCTGTCTTACCAAACTTGAATTTTGAATTTGTTGCTTGGCGCTTTGGTTTAAAAACATTCGTCTTTCTAATTATTTGCCTGTGGTTATTACCAGCAATTATTCACCTATTCAATCGGAATAATGAATCCGAAAAAATGAGTAATAATGTATGGCTGACCCATTTCTTCGGTATGAATAGTATCTCAGTAGTTGTCGCTATCATTTGTTTCTTAAGCTCATTACTAGCGCCATTGATTTTCATGATTATTGTGCTATTATTGACTTTAATGCAAATTGCCTTATTGATCATTACCATGACGATACATTTCTTGCAATCAGGTAATGTTAGCAAATCAAAAGCCTTCTATACTATTTTGGGTGTTTTACTACTATTCTTCTTAGCAATCATTTTCTTAGTTGGTTTAATCTATTAATTTTCACTAGACTTCATTAGAAGTCTAGGTTCGCGGCTATGGCGGAACGGCAGACGCGCTGCCTTGAGGGGGCAGTGAGAGTATTCTCGTGCAAGTTCAAATCTTGTTAGCCGCATATGTACTTTTTATGAATAAAAAACAGCCAGAAACCCTAATTTAAAAGGACTTTGGCTGTTTTTTTTGGATAAAAAAACTCTACTGAATAAGATAAATATCGTCGAAAAATGCCGACTTAGTTTATACAAAAAGCGGTCCAGATGTTATAGTTGAACCACTTTTCTTCTATATAACATTATATTGTGAGAACTTCATAACCAGCTGTTTCAATAGCTGCTTTAGCATTATCACCTTGGCCAGCATGAACTTGAATTGTAATTTCAATACCATCTTCATCATTCACAAAGATATGCGATACACTTACACTCGCGTCAGCAAGGACTTTCGTAATATCTGAAAGGACTCCTACTCTATCTTCGACAACTTTTACGACGATACGGCTACCTTCATCACCTGGTGTATAACCAGATAAGTCAATTAAGGCTTTGAATATATCTTTATAAGTTACAATCCCTTGAACTTTTTTATTTGCATCAACAATTGGTAACACGCGAAGGTTATTCGTACGCATATATTCCGCTGCCTCTTCTACCATCCACTCAGTAGTGGCAGTTGCTGCTTTCTTGTCCATGAATTTTTCAACATCCGCTTGAGAAAGAATATAGTTTAATTCGTATACACTTAGACTTGTCGCATCTGAAGCAGATTTTGCATCAATAATGTCTTGTGTAATTAACCCAACAAATTGACCATTCTTTGTAACTGGCAGATTATGAATCTGGTGACTTTCCATTTTGGCCACAGCTTCTGTTACAGAAGTCTCCGGTGAAATAGTGATCACATCTTTACTCATATATTGTTTAATTTTCATGAAGAACCCTCCCTATTTATCAATATTTTTTAAGTGCTTACATATATTTTATCATTTACTTGAGTAAAGTACAGATTTTTCACCTTATTCTGGTTCAATTACTGTAACATTTTCTGTTGGATCGCCGTTAACTACTTCTTGAATATAAGCCGGTGCAGATACGTTATGTTCTTCATCGAAGGTAATATCATAAGCGATACCTTCAAATCCTTCCGTTGCGCCAATAGCATCTTTGATGGCAGTTGGGTCTGTAGAATCGGCTTCATCAATCGCGTCCATCACCATATTTGCAGCGTCATATGCTACTGCAGAGAACATATCTGGTTGAGTGCCGAATTTTTCAACATAAGCATTATAGAAGTCTTGAACATCTTGGTCAGCATCTTCTGTATATACGAAATGGGCTACGTAATAGACATTGGTCATATTTTCAGCACCTGCTAGTTCGACAATATTTTGGTTACCCAAACCATTAGGACCAACAATCGCAATATCGATACCCATTTCTCTGGCTTGTTTAATAATTGGACCAGCTTCTTGGTAGTAACCTGCAATAAAGATTACATCAGGGTTTTGAGATTTAACATTTGTTAGGACTGAGCTGAAGTCTGTATCACCAGAAATATATGACTCGTCAATGATCACGTCACCGTCAAAGTTTTCAACGAAAATATCTGTTAGGTTTTGACCATAATCAGTCGAGTTATCTTTCAATACAGCGGCAGTTTCATAGTCATTTTGGTTGGCAAACTCAGCGATAGCAGCACCTTGGAAAGAAATTTCAAAACTTGTCCGGTAGAAGTATTCCCAGACCTCACCCGTTTCTGAGTTAATAGTTGCATTATCTACTGTAGTCGTTGCGGATACAAATGGCACTTGGGCATTTTCAGCCACTGGTTGGGTAGCAAAAGTTAAGGCCGCTGTAGCCGGTCCAAGGACGACTGAATTGCCTTGCTCAATTAAATAAGTCATACCTGTAGCTGCTTCTTCTGGTGCACCTTGATTGTCGTATGACTGATAGCTCACTTCTTTACCGTCGATCCCGCCCTCTTCATTCCTTTGTTCAACGGCCAATTGGACAGCATTATCT
>JAEZWY010000108.1 GCA_023442905.1 Bacillota bacterium
ACTCTAAGTCGTAAATCCTTTTTTCTAGACGGTTTATAAATTGCTCTAAATCAGCAATTTTTTGGATAGTCATTTGATCATGGTCACTTGTCACTTGGTTTTTTAGTGAAGGAAGTTCTTCTTGGCTTAAGCGATCTGCTTTGATTTGTGCGGCAGCAATGTATACATTCAAAGCTTCAAAAAACTCTAGGTTTTGTTGGTAGAGGCTTTCAAGTTGTAAATTATCATTTAGTAAGCCATTCTTTTGACGGGTTAAATGACCCGCAATTTCATCAATTTGATAACCTACTTTTTGATACTTGGCGTTCATTTCATATAATGAAGCTTTCTGCTTCTTAAACCAACGTTGGATGCGACTTTGATTTTGATTCGCTAATTGGCTAGGATCAGTATCATTTAACCGAGCTAGTAACGCTCTTAATTGCTCACCTACAACATCTAAATCTTGGTTTTGAACCTGAGCTATAATTTGATGTGAAAAGTCACCAATTTGTTTTTGGGCCAAGGCACCGTATGAAACGATTGATTGACTATCACTAGCATCAATTTTTTCTGATAGGGCTTGTGCTTGGTCTTGGCGGTCTTTAGATAGTTGTTGGTAAATAGTTTGTTCGATACTCGTTTCATCGTTAGCATTGGCTAAATTTTCTAAGGGAGAGTTAGTTAAACTCGCATCTTGGAAGGGATTAGCGATCAGATCATCTACGGATTTAGATAACTGATCTGTTTGACTATATGATTGTTTTTTGTCTTCTGTCATCGTAATTCTCCTTTATTTAGTATCTTGGATAAAAAGATCGTATGAATCTTGTGCTTGTTCAGCTAGGTCAGCGATTTCTTCACGTAAGTTTGTTAATTTTTGAATTTTCCTTGGTGAGCGATTCATTTCCTGGTTAATGGCAGCATATTGCTCAAGGACACTTTCTAAACTAGGTAAAATTTGGTAAAGGAAGTCACTTGCCTGGCTTAATCGATCAGGTGCTTGGGTAATAGCTTGAAAATAACTTTTTAATACTTTACTAGAATCATATCGCTTAAATACCATATTTAAATGTGTATTATAATTTTCATAGTTTAATATCGTTTCAATATGTGCTAAGCTTTCTGCCATTTCGGACCGGAAAAATTGAATTTCTTGATCAGTTAGATTGGCAGAAGCATAGATTTCTTTCCTTGATTTAGGTATGCGTCCTGGTTTATATCTTTCGTGGTAATCTTTACTAGTTGCTATATTTGAACGATAGATATTGCTAACAATAAATACTAAAAATGATAAAGCGAGTATCCAGAATGCTATTTGATAATAGGGAGCATCAAATATAAGCAATAGTGTAAGCAAAGGTAAATTCATGGGCCAATATAAGGGATATTGACCTAATTTGGCGATGTATCGAAGTGGGCGGTACATGTCTAGTCACTCCTTTTAATAGTTTATGTTTATTATAGAGGATATGCCCTAATGCAACATCGGCCTCTAGTCTTATTTAAAATAGCTAAGCTATTCGTATACAATAGTAGATAAATATATAGTAGATAAATAATAGTGACGTTCTAAAAGGTAAATAAATCCCTAAAATTTCCCCTTCTTACCCATACCTTAGATAAAAATGCTAAAATATAATGGAATAAACGGGGAACATAACACTCCAGAAAGGTTGACCAGGATGACATTTGGTGAAAAAACAATTAATAAAGAGACACTTTATGAAGGAAAAATTTTAAACTTAGAGAAGCACCAAGTCCTTTTACAAAATGGTGAGCTTGCTGATCGAGAACTTATTTTCCATGGGCCAGCAGTAGGTATATTTGCCTTGCGTGAGGAACAAATTGTATTAGTACGACAATTTCGAAAAGGGATAGAAGCTGTCAGTTTAGAAGTACCGGCTGGTTTGGTAGATCCAGATGAAGATTTATTAGTAGCAGCTAAGCGGGAATTTGCTGAGGAAACAGGTATGGTTGGTGAAAATTGGCAGGTCCTAGATGGTTTTTATGTAACACCAGGTTATAATGATGAATTTATCCAGATGTATATGTGTGAAAAGGTTCATGATTTGCCTGAGCCTCCAGCACAAGATGATGATGAAAATATCGAATTAGTATACTTAGATTTTACAGCAGCAAAAGAAGCCATTGCTACAGGTGAGATTACAGATATGAAGACAATTTATGCCATTCAATATTGGCAAATTATGAAATTACAAGGATAGTAGGTGACATATATGACGCCAGATGATGGACAGCAGTTAACACGTGCTCAGTACCGGGCCTTAAAAAATAAAATAGATAAGGCTGATAAGACGGGTAGTGAAGTGGCCGATGGTATCCAAGAAAGTAAACAACCTTCAAATGCTAGTCAGGACAATATTGCGCGTGACGTACGCCATCGCAAGTCAGCGGCATTCAACCGTAATGCAAGTGCAAGTAATACCCAGGTATTCAAACGAGAAGAAGATTTGGATGCACCAAGAAAATTTTCAGCGGATATGTTAAACCAAGCGCTTTATGAAAAGGAAAGGCAACAAAAATCTACAGCACAGTCAGTTAAACCAACTTCCGTTGAGCGTGAAACGGTTAATCAAAATGAGTGGTCGAATCAAGATGATCATGTTGTAACTACTGCTAAGTCAACGCAAGCTCGTCCAGACAATCAACCCTTTGAAGAAACGACTACAAAGAAAGAAAGGCTTTCGTTTAGAGAAAGGTTATTTGGACCGTCCGAAGAAATAGATGATAAAACAAATGAAGCGATAGATACTAATGCTAAATATCAAGAGAATGCCTATGTGACTGAGAAACCAATAGAAGATGATGGGGTTAAAGAAGGGGAAATTTTAGCGTCTGATGACCAGGAAACAAAGAAAGAGAAGCATTTCTTTGGGGCAACAAAAATTGACCGATTCCTAAACATTGCTATCGTTTTGTTAACAATAGGGATTATCATTTTAACGATTATCGCATTTTATGTATAGATATGATTAATAAAGGAGACTAAGTAGATGAAAGTAGCAATTATTTGCCCAATGGAAGAAGAGATTGGTTACTATAAAGAACACCTTGGATTAACGACTAGTGAAGTTGTGGGATCTACAGAAATTTGGACTGCTAGCTATGAAGGCCATGACATAATCGTAGCCCGTTGTGGAATTGGAAAAGTTAATGCAGCAATTGCGACAACTTTAGTTGCACAAAGACAACCAGATCTAATGATTAATACAGGATCAGCAGGTGCTATCTCTCCAGACCGTCAAATTGGTGATATTATTATTGGAGAAGCGACGATGTACCATGATGCGGATGCGCGTGCATTCGGCTATGAGTTAGGGCAAGTGCCAACGATGCCAGCTCGCTATAAAGCACCTGAAAACTTGATCCAAGGATTCCTAGATGCTTACCATGAAACAGAATTAACAGCAACGCCAGGGTTAATTCTAACTGGAGATCAATTTATTGCTGATGTAGATAAGGTGAACAGCCTGTATCAGACTTTTAGAGGTGCTCAATGTGCCGAAATGGAAGGTGCAGCAGTGGCTCAGGTGGCAAATCAGTTTGGTATTGATTGTATCGTTATTCGTGCTATTTCAGATACAGCACAACAAGATGCGAATGTCATCTTTGATGAATTTGTGGTAACGGCTGGGCAGAATGCTGCGAAGGTCACTTTAAGCTATCTAAAACATCTAAATTAAGTTATTATTGACGAATCTTAAGAATAATGGTACGATAGACTGCGTGTAAAATAATGCAGCAAAATTGAAGCAAGCTCGTCAACATTTCAACCACTGACTTTGGTCAGTAAGCCAAGTAGTCTGCGGCTGCAGAAGACGAAAGCGCTAAGGTGAAATGCACGAATGCGGTCAATTTAAAAGGTTATTTTACTCCAAAATTTTATTTTTATGGAGGAATATATAATGTCTCGTTTTACAGGATCTAACTGGAAAGTTTCTCGTCGTTTAGGTATCTCAATTTCAGGTACTGGTAAAGAAATCGCTCGTCGTCCATATGCACCAGGTGAACATGGTAATGGTCGTCGTGCTAAATTATCTGAATACGGCTTACAATTACAAGAAAAACAAAAATTACGTTTCATCTACGGCATGAATGAAAAACAATTTGCGAATTTATTCGTTCAAGCTGGTAAAATCAAAGAAGGTAAACACGGTGTTAACTTCATGATCTTACTAGAACAACGTTTAGATAACGTAGTTTACCGTTTAGGTTTAGCGACTACTCGTCGTCAAGCTCGTCAATTAGTAAACCATGGTCACATTACTGTAGATGGTAAACGTGTTGATATCCCATCATTCCGCGTTCAACCAGGTCAAGTAATTGCTGTTCGTGAAAAATCTAAAGACGTTAAAGTAATTAAAGAAGCAGTTGAAGGCTTATACGGTCATGTACCTTACGTACAATTCGACGCTGAAAAATTAGAAGGTTCTTTAATACGTTTACCTCAACGTGACGAAATGAACCAAGAAATCGACGAATCTCTAGTCGTTGAATACTACAACAAATTAATCTAATTTTAGAT
>JAEZWY010000120.1 GCA_023442905.1 Bacillota bacterium
AATCATGTAACAGAAAGTGTTGCATTTAACTTTACAACTCAAGTTATGATTTATTTTCTGTTTTCTTCAACCATTCGTTTGCTCTATTGACAGTTTCATTTGTTAATTTATCAGATAAACCAGTATAATTTTCAGGCTTTAACCATTCCTCTATCTCTTCTTTCGAAAAGTGATCTTTTATCTCCGGATTTTGGTGTAAAGACTCGAGGTAGCTGATTTGTCTGTTATTTTGATACGAAATTGCTACATCATGAATAATTCGATGAGCCTCATATTTTCCAAATACTTCACTCAGTTTCATCATGATATATTCTGAATTATCCAGACCATCATTATCCAAGATATTTTGTCTAGCTTTTTCAGAATGAAATTGAAGAGTGCTACTTAAACTTACTGATCGTATTAATACCTCATTAAAGTATCCAATTACCTCATTAATATTTGCATCAAGAATCATATATGAAGCACTATTTGCTTCGTATGGCTTGGTGTTGGCATATAAACTACTATCTATGAGGCTATAAATTTTCATGGAATTAGCTATTATTCCTTTTGATAATTTAGGATTAATTTTGTGGGGCATAGTGCTACTGCCTACTTGATTTTCATCGCTTGATTCTGTGAATTCACTTATTTCTTCAGTTGAATTATTGTATGTCGCTTCTGCAATTTTATGTAGTACATTTGCAATCAATATAATACTAGAAATATATTGGATTTTTGGAAGTTGAATATTTCTACTTGGGATATTCATTGAGCGAATATTTAATTCATTTCCAATTTTCTCATGCATTTGTTTTCCTATCAGTCCGAGAGAGTTAAATGATCCTATTGCTCCACCAAACATTATTTCTTCAAATGATTTGCAGGCAAATTGATAATTCTCAATCGCTGTAATAAGTTCTTCAATCCAAGTAGAAACTATATAGCCAAAAGTTGTAGGCATTGCATGTTTAGAGTGTGTTCGAGCTGCAATCAAACTGTTTGAATGTTGGCTTGCTAGATCAGTAAGATTACTTATAATTTGGAAAAGTTGCTTATTAAATTCCAAATTAATATCACGAATAATTAGTACTTGAGATGATTGTTGAATATTCTGTGTTGTTAATCCAAAGTGAAAGTATTTTTTAACTGTGTTAGATGTGCCTTCTAAAATAGTTTCCACAAAAGAATAGAAACCATGACCTATCTTTTCAAGGTTTTGATTATATTTGCTTTGAGTAAAATTATTAAAATTTACTTCTTCTTTTATTGCTACATAAGCATCACGAGGAATTATTTTTAAATCAGCTTGGACTTTTGCTACAGTTTTTTCAAGTTCTATCCATTTTTTATATTTATATTCATTAGACATTAAATAATCGATTTTTTCATTTCTTAAAGTTAATGATTTTGAATCTTGTAAACCAGTCATAACATCGCAACCTCTCCATAATTGAATTTTTTACTATTCAGTTATATCTTACTACAAAATAAAATTGACTAAAGTCATTAATTTTTACTTATATTTCAAGTTCAGTCATTTAGTCCTAAATGACTCCAAAATGTTATATAAGAAAGCGTTTTATGATAATATTTAATAAACAATTAGTTATTTAGGAGGAATTAGAATGAATAGACAGAAAATAAGTCAAGAGGTACAACGTTTTGGTAGATCTCTTTTATTACCCATCGCAGTAATGGCACCAATGGGGATGATATTGGGGTTAACAGGAGCATTTATTCAACCATATATGATTGAAAGAGTTCCATTACTTCAAAACGATGTTTTACAAACAATACTAGTAAGTATGAGAGATATTTCAAATATAATTTTCTCAAACATTCCAATATTATTTGCGATGGGTGTGGCTTATGGTATGAGCCGAAAGGAAAAAGGGATTGCAGTTTTTAGTGCAGTTGTATCCTTTTTAATTTTGCATATTACAATTAATGTTTATTTGAAAGTTTCTGGTCAGTTAGCTGATCCAAGTGAGATGTCTACGGTCGGACAAGGGATGGTTTTAGGAATTCAAACACTTCAGATTGATGTTCTAGGTGGAATTATTGCTGGATTAATAGCTAGTTATTCGGCTGATAAGTACTATCGTACTCAATTACCGTTAGCATTTGCATTTTTCTCTGGAATAAAATTTGTCCCAATTGTTGTTATATTCTTTACTGTCATTGTAGGACTCATTTTACCATTTTTCTGGGGATTCTTGACTCAAATCTTATATGCAATTTCCGGCGTTTTACTATCAAGTATATTTGGTCCAGCTATAGCTATTGGGGTGAATCGACTATTGATACCATTTGGTCTTCATCATGTATGGACATCATTATTTAGATTTACGCCAGCAGGTGGTGTATATACCATTGAAGGAGTAGAGTATGTTGGAGTTTTAAATGCATTAAATGAAGTTTTGTTTAACCAAGGTCCTGGTACACCTGCTTGGGAATTAATGCCAGATTTAACTAAATTTATGGCTCAAAACCAGATGTTACTTACCTTATTTATGATACCTGCTATTGGGTTAGCAATGTATCGTACAGCCTATCCGGGGAATAAAAAAATTGTTAAAGGGATAACATTAACATTAGTTTTAACTCCTTTCCTTGGTAATATAACTGAACCAATTGAGTTTTCATTTTTATTTATAGCACCAAAACTATATTTAGTCTATATACTTCTAGTAATGACTGGGGCAACATTATTAGCCCTATTAGGTACAGCGGTTGGGTATATTAGAGGTACGATTTTTGATTTTGCAATTTTTGGTTTATTGTATGAAGATACTAGGTGGTATAATTTATTGATTGTAGGTATACCTTTAGCAATTGCTACATATTTTATTTTTAAATATTTAATAGAAAAATGGGACGTTAAAACTCCTGGTAGAGAAGATGAATCAGTTCAAAACAGTGAACTTTTGCAAAACAGACAGTATGATAAAGTCGCGGAAATTGTAGTAGATGGTTTAGGTGGTTTAGATAATATAATTAATGTTGAAAATTGTGTCACCAGATTAAGAGTTGACTTGAAAGACGTCAACAAGGTAGATAGTGAGCGGCTAAAACAATCAGGAACTTCAGGAATGTTTTTCCCTTCGAAAAATCATATTCATGTTGTTTTCGGTCCGAATGTAGAATTTGTTAGACATGCAGTGGATGAT
>JAEZWY010000123.1 GCA_023442905.1 Bacillota bacterium
CTTGAAAGGTTTGGTCATTACCATCTACCGCTTCTACTACAGCATCAGCTAAGTCTAATCCGCCTAGGCCACCATCAGCCCATACAGACGATTTTACGCACTTCACACCAAGTTCAGCACATCTATCCAGAACAACTTGTTCCTCAGCTTCTGTATCAGTTACAAATTCATTAATACACACAACTACTGGCACTTGGAAGTTTTGCATGGTTTCAATATGCTTTTGTAGATTTGTAAAACCAGTAGCCACAGCATCAACGTTTTCACCCTCGTTTAAATCTTTCACGGCTACACCACCATGCATTTTCAGAGAACGAATAGTGGCAACAACAACCACAGCATCCGGCGCTTTTCCAAGAACTGGAACCTTGATATCCATAAATTTCTCTGCACCTAAGTCAGCACCGAAGCCAGCTTCAGTCACTACATAATCAGCTAGTTTTAAAGCTGCGTGAGTTGCCACAACTGAATTACAACCATGGGCAATATTGGCAAAAGGACCACCGTGCACAAAAGCTGGTGTGTGCTCTAATGTTTGTACCAAATTCGGTGCAATTGCATCTTTCATGATTAACGTCAAAGCACCTTCAACACCCAAATCAGCTACAGTGATAGGTTGACGACTACGGTTCTCTCCTATCACAATCCGGGCAAAACGGGCACGCATATCTTCTAAATCTGTCGCTAAACATAAAATAGCCATAATTTCTGAAGCCACAGTAATATCAAAGCCGTCTTGACGCGGGAAACCATTCCCTACACCGCCTAAAGACACTGTTACTTCACGCAAAGCTCTGTCATTTAAGTCAACAGCCCGTTTCCATGTTACCCGGCGAACATCTATATCTAATTCATTTCCTTGATGGATATGGTTATCAATTAAAGCAGATAAGGCATTATTGGCAGTAGTGATTGCATGCATGTCTCCAGTAAAATGCAAGTTAATATCTTCCATTGGTTGAATTTGTGCATAGCCACCACCAGCGGCACCACCCTTAACCCCCATAGTAGGTCCCAAAGATGGTTCACGTAAGGCAATCATCGTAGATTTACCCCGTTGACTTAAGGCATCACCTAAACCAACTGTTGTCGTTGATTTTCCTTCACCCGCAGGCGTTGGATTAATTGCAGTCACCAAAATCAATTTACCATCATTATTCGCTTCAATCTTTTCTAAGGTTCTTGCAGGTACTTTCGCCTTATATTTTCCATATAAATCGATATCGTCAGCATCAAAACCAATTTTTTTAGCAATTTCAGTGATTGGGGCTAATACATTCTGTTGCGCAATTTGAATATCTGTTAACATGACAAAACCTCTTTCTATGACTTCCTTTATTCTCACTTTATTCTAGCATACTTATCCAATTTGTTTTTATTTTCTTGAAAAAATTAATTGCTGGTTTTGCTAGCGATCTTAACTTATATATGCCTGCTAGCAATCCGTCACTCACCCTTTTTGCCAAAAGAAAAAGACCGGTCCACTAGGGAACCAGTCAAATTTGATTAATCCATAAATGGTAAAGCGTCACCAAGGCGACCAACTACAGCTAGGACACGGTCATAGGTTTCGTCATCTGGCGCTACCAAATCAGGTACCATAATTACATCTAGCCCGGCTTGATAAGCCGCATTTACACCGTGGATTGAGTCTTCTAATACAATCGTTTCAGATTTATCCAAGTTGAAATCAGCAACCACTTTTAAATAGATTTCTGGATCTGGCTTGGCATTTTCTACTTGGTCACCACCGAATACGCCTTTGAAATATTTGCGAATACCTGTGGCATCTAATAAATACTCCACCGTTTCAATATTAGTTGAAGAAGCTACGTAGCAGTCAACATTTTTCGCTGCTAAAGTATCTAAGACTTTAATTAAATCGTCTTTTAAGTCTGGCGCTTTATCCTTGATAATCTCAAGATAGCGTTTATCTTCACGGGCAAGTAAATCCTTGGCCGTTTCCATATCACCAATAGCTTCTTCATACATCTGCAACGTTTCTTTCTCGCCGACTCCAACATATTTTAGGTAGTCGTCCATAGTGAATTCGATACCTAATGATTCGAATCCTTCTTTGTTTACTTGTGCATAGACCTTTTCAGTATCTAGCATTAACCCGTCCATATCAAAAATTACTGATGTTTTCATAGATATCCTCGCTTTGTAGTTTTTCTCGCACTTCAGAGATAAAGTAGAATGATCCACAGAATACAACTACGGCATCTACATTTGCTGGTGCGGATTGCTTATAGTCATCATACCAATTTTTCACAAATTTCGCATCTGTAGTGGCTAAATAATCGTCTTCTTTTGTTGCTTCTTCATAATCAAAAGTGGTGACAAATAAGTCGATAGTTGGGTGGTCTTGAATATGGTGGAGTGACTCATTTATTTCCTTGCGGTCTAAGCTTGAAAAGTACATAATTATTCTTCTATCTGAGAAAGTAGTTGTCAATTCTTTCACTAATGCTTTTATTGCGGAAATATTATGGGCACCATCAATAAAGGTAGCTGGTTGCTTGGCGATTAATTCTAACCTACCAGGTAATGCTGTCGCTTGAATAGCCGCAATCGCAGTTTGCATATTAAAATATAAATGATTTTCCTTTGTAAAGGTTAAAAAAGCAGCATAAGCTGTCCGAGCATTCCATTCTTGGTAAAAACCAAGTTGTGGAATAGCCATATGTGGTTGCATTTTATAAGAAATCAATTGCCCATGACATTTATCTACTTTTTCTTGGATAATGGCTAAGTATTCCGATTGAATCTCACCAACAATCATGCTGTCACCTTCGTGCATAATACCCACTTTTTGATGGGTAATCTCATATTCGTCCTTACCTAGACCCGGAATATGGTCTCGACCTATTGATGTAATCACCCGAATAGCATGTGGCAAAATGTTAGTATAATCTTTCTTACCACCAATACCCACTTCAATAATAAGTAAATCAACTGTTACTTGACCTGCATAGATAAAGAAAGCTAGGGTCAAGACTTCAAAATAAGACATGACTGGAATATTTAATGCTTCTATCTGATGACGGACTTCATTCATTAATTGAACAAAAGTCTGGTCATCGATATTTTCTTTATTATGACGAATACGTTCGCTTAAAGTCACTAGATGTGGTGAAGTAAATAAGAGGGTTGAATAGCCATGATCTGCTGCCATTTGTTCGATGTAGCGACAGGTTGAACCCTTACCGTTGGTACCTGTGACATGGATAGCAGGCGTTTTTAGTTCTGGATGATCTAAGCGCTCAAGAACACTTTTTATCCGTGAAAAATCTTTGGGCGCCGACTTGGTGTACACTGCCAACCATTGTTCGATTTGCGCCATATTATGCATTAAAATAGCCAATTTGATGCCCCCATTTTTTCATTATCATATTGCAGACATCATTCTAGCATGGAAAGTCTTTTCATAGTGTTTTATTTATGTAATTTGACTATTTTTATTCATTTTCTATTTACCAATATAAAAAAGAAGCCGACTAATTTTGTTGAGTCGACTTCTAAAGTAAGTTTATTTACTTCACTTAGCCTTGTAATTCAGCAATTCTTTCTTTAGTAGAAGCTAATTTTTCTTGGTAATCTTGACCTTTTTGACGTTCTTCTTCAACGACAGCTTCAGGAGCATTCGCCACAAAGCGTTTGTTAGATAGTTTCTTCTCAACACGGTCTACTTCAGATTGCCATTTGGCTAATTCTTTTTCCAAGCGGGCAATTTCTTCTTCAATATTAATGAATCCAGCTAATGGTAAGTAGATGTCTCCACCATCAAAGAATAAAGTGACAGCTTGATCTGGCGCTACTGCTGCCGTATCAATAGTAAAGCTTTCTGGATTAGTGAAGCGATTAATGAAGGCAATGTTGTCTTCAAGTGCTTGACCAATTTCAGCATTACGTGGTTTCACGATAATTTCAATTGGTTTAGATAAAGCCACGTTTTGTTTGTTACGGGCATTACGAATCGCTTTAACCAGTGAAATCACATAGTTCATATCAGAAGCCGCTTTTGGATTAGATAAGTTTTCATCTACCGTTGGATAAGCAGCCGTTACAATTGACGCTTCTTTATGTGGAATATGCGCCCAAATTTCTTCAGTTACAAATGGCATAATTGGATGCATCAAACGTAAGATATTGTTTAATGTGTAAGCTAGGAC
>JAEZWY010000185.1 GCA_023442905.1 Bacillota bacterium
ATTGAAAACGTTTCATAAAAAGGCTTTCATTTTTATTTGAACCATGCTATAATGTTTTTGAGGCAATCTAGACCTCTAATAGATTGCATCATCCTTTCATTTTTGTTTTTTCCTTTTTCACCCTCAAGCGATGAGGGTGTTTTTTATTTTATTGAATAAAAATAGCTTTCCTAATGATTATTGTTATTTTATGCTCAAATCATTGTTTTAATGGGCATTCAAAAAAATTTAGAAAACGTTTTCGAAATATGTTGACAACGTTTCCATTACGAGGTATTATTGCACATAGATAAAGAACAAGTACTCTGTATACTGGATTCGTTACGGCTCGGCCGGCAAGACCAGGCATCAAAGTTATCGACTATTAGCCACAGGACTAATATTCAGACTTTTTTGCTCTGGTCTTTTTGTATATATAGACTTGTTCCCATCAATTCATCGAGAGAGGGTGTGGGGAAACTTGTTTTAAAATCGTAAAGCGAATTAATAATAATGTCGTGTTTTCAAGTGATGATGACGGCCGTGAGATGATTTTAATTGGAAAAGGGTTAGGCTTCCAAGCCAAGGTTGGCGATCCAATCGATGGCAACAACATTGAAAAACGTTATTATCCTGAAGGAGACGTTGATCTCGAACACATTTTGATGGTGATGACAAATGCTAGTGAAGAAGAAATATATTGGATTTATAAAATCGTATCCCTTTTCAAAAAGAAGATGGATGTGGCATTCAATCCGAATCTCTTCCTTACACTGACCGATCATATCTTGTTTGCGATTCATCAGCAAAAACAAGATCCCAATTTGATGAATCCCATGCAATGGGAAATAAAGAGGATTTACCCTAAAGAGTATGCGATCGCTGAAGAGGCGGTGGACTTGGTCCGACAAAAATTGTCACCGAATTTTCCGCAAACCAAAGTCGCTGCAATCACCCTACATTTTGTAAACGCGCAACTGGACCGAACGGCTAACCAATCTGCTTATGAGCAGATGGAGTTGACCAATGATATTATTCGAATTGTTCAGTTTGCCACGAATATTGATATCGATGAAAATTCTGTATATTTTCAACGATTTGTTACCCATATTCGATACTATTTAATACGACAGGGACAAGAGCAAGAAAATGACCAACCGGTTAAAAATGACCGAATGGTTGAATTGGCCTTCATTTCTTATCCTAAAGAGAAAGAAGCTGCCGATAAAATTAAGGAATACCTATTAGAAGCCAAGGGCTGGCAAGTCAATGACATGGAATTATTATATTTAATCCTACATATTGGTAATCTTGTGAGCCATTCAGCTAATAGAAAAAAATAAAATAATATCTAGTTACGGAAAAATACTGGATTCGTTACGGTTCGGCCGGCAAGACCTGCATTTTCTATTTTATTAGTAGCTTAGGATAGGCGTGTGTGTACCTCCCTACACATACGCCCATCCTAAGGTATTTCAGGAATAGATTTGTGGGTCTTTTTTGTATAGTCAGTTAAGTTTTATAAAAGAAGAGGAGTAGAGAAAATGGCGAAATACACCCAATTAGCAGAAGATATTGTCGATAAAGTCGGAGGCAAGGAAAACGTTAAGGAAGTTAGACATTGTGTGACGCGTTTACGTTTCTATTTAAAAGACGAAAGCAAAGCCAATACAGAGTATTTGAAGAAACGTGATGGTGTGGTAACAGTCATGCAAGCTGGTGGACAATACCAAGTGGTCATTGGGAACCACGTACCAGAGGTATATGAAGAAGTATTGAAAGTTGGTAACTTTGCTGATGGTGGCGAAGTAGATGCTGATGATGACGGCGATAAAGGTAACTTGTTTGACCGGTTTATCGATATTGTTTCCGGTTTATTCCAACCATTCCTAGGCGCTTTAGCGGCTGCCGGTATCTTAAAAGGGGTAACAGCCCTACTAGCGGCAACTGGTGTAGATACAACATCAGGTATTTATATCTTGATGAACACTATCGGAGACGGCTTGTTCCAGTACTTACCAATGGTGTTAGCAGTATCCGCTTCTAAGAAATTTAGAATGAATACTTATACAGCTGTTGCGATTGCGGGTGCGTTAGTTTATCCAGGTTTAGCTGAATCATTAACTGAAGCAACCAATATTTTCGGTTTGAACTTTACCTTACCAGCGGGTGGCTACTATAACACCGTATTACCAATCTTACTAGCTATCTTTGTGGCTTCTAAGATCGAGAAATTTATGAAAAAAGTCACACCAGATGTCTTGAAATTATTCGCAGTACCTATGGTTACATTACTAGTTACTATTCCATTAACTTTCTTATTAGTAGGACCTATCGCGAATACAGCTTCTGATTGGATTGGAATTGCTTTCCAAGCAGTGTATGACTTTAGCCCAATTATCTATGGATTTATTCTAGGAGCAGCATGGCAAGTAATGGTAATGTTTGGTTTACACTGGGGTCTTGTACCAATTGCAATTTTGGATATGGCACAAAATGGCTCATCAGTTATCCTGACAGCCGCAGTATTACCATGTTTCACTCAAGTTGGGGTTCTAGCTGCTATTTACCTTAAAACAAGAGAAGACAAAGTCAAAAAAGGTGTTTTACCTACATTAATCTCAGCAGTCTTTGGGGTAACTGAACCAGCAATCTATGGTTACACTTTACCGATGCGTACACCATTCATCATTTCATGTATCGTTTCAGGTCTTGTCGGCGTTTACTTATCAATCTTTAACGTTACTGGTTATGCAATGGGTGGTATGGGTATCTTCTTATATCCAGCTTACATTGACCCAGCGACAGGTTCATTCCATTCTGTTATTCATCTAGCAATCGGTACCGTAATCGCAATTGTATTAGCCTTTGCAGTACAAATGTTTGTTAAAGTACCTACTTTATATGGAGACGATGAAACAACTAGTGCAACTGAAGTAGCAGCAAGTGACGACCAACCAGTTTTAGTATCTGCTAGCGTGTCAGATGCTAAAGATCAAATCTTAAATAGCCCATTACAAGGAAATATCGTACCTTTAAGTTCATTAGATGACCAAGTATTTGCTACTGGGGCAATGGGACAAGGGGTTGCGATTGAACCAAGTGAAGGTTTAGTAACAGCTCCGGCAGATGGACTAGTGCAAATTCTTTTTCCAACGAAACATGCGATTGGTTTTATCACAGATGATGGGGTAGAAATTTTAATCCATATTGGTATGGATACGGTTGAATTAGAAGGTAAATTCTATGAGGCGCACGTGGCACAAGGTGACCATGTTAAAGCGGGTGATCCGTTAGTATCCTTTGATATTGAGGCAATTAAAGCTGCAGGTTACCAAGTAACGACACCGGTCATCATTACCAATACACCGGCTTATACCAATGTGGCAACTACTGAAGCAGGTACAGTTTCCTTTACAGATGAGTTAATTGAAGTATTTGCATAGACACTAAAGCATTAAAGAAAGAGGGATTATATGACAGACAAGGCATTTCCACAAGGATTTTTATGGGGCGGGGCAACTGCAGCCAATCAATTTGAGGGCGCTTGGAATGAAGGAGGTCGTGGGCCAGCGACCTCTGATACAGCGGTAGCGGTGGCACCGGAAGACCGGAAGAATATTTCGGATTTCGCTGCACCGATGAATCGTGAGCGCGTACTTTTTGCATTAGAAGATCAAGAAGGCTTATACCCTAAACGTTGGGGTTCTGACTTCTACCACCGCTACAAAGAAGATATTGCCTTGTATGCTGAAATGGGCTATAAAACTTTCCGTTTATCCATTGCTTGGTCACGTATCTTCCCGAATGGTGATGATAAAGAGCCAAATGAAGAAGGATTAGCTTTCTACGATGCCGTTTTTGATGAATGTTTGAAATACGGTATTGAACCATTAGTGACTTTATCTCACTACGAAACACCAATTGGCATTGCCTTAAATTATGGTGGCTGGAAGAACCGTGAAGTAATTGATTTATTCGTTAAATACGGTCAAACAGTTCTAGAACGTTACCAAAATAAGGTGAAATACTGGCTAACCTTCAACGAAATTAATATTATGGGGATTTCGGGATATGTAGGTGGTGCTTTATTATTTGAAGATGGTAAACAAAACTTATCAGACATGTATCAAGCAGCTCACCATCAATTTGTAGCTTCTGCTCTAGTAACCAAATTTGCTCATGAATTAAAAGCAGACTTAAAAATAGGGATGATGTTAGCACGTATGGAAGCTTACCCTGCATCGCCAAACCCATTAGATGTTATGGAATCAGTTCACAAAGACCATGAAAATCTATTCTTCTCAGACGTTCAAGTACGTGGTAAATACCCAGCTTACACAAAACGTTTCTTTAAAGAAAACAATATTCATGTAGAAATGGCTGAGGGTGATGAAGCAATTTTAGCTGCACATCCAGTTGATTTCATGTCATTCTCTTACTACATGTCATCAATTGCGCGCCACAATCCGGATGAAGGTGCAGGCGCAACTGCAGGTAACTTCTCTATTTCAGAAGAAAACCC
This sequence comes from Bacillota bacterium, assembly GCA_023442905.1. Classification (GTDB taxonomy): domain Bacteria; phylum Bacillota; class Bacilli; order Lactobacillales; family Aerococcaceae; genus Aerococcus. Next base: position 4,505 of record JAEZWY010000185.1, read on the forward strand.
TTATCTAGAAGCCTCTGACTGGGGTTGGCAAATCGACCCAGTTGGTTTACGCATTACCTTAAACAAATTATATGACCGTTACCAAGTACCATTATTTATCGTGGAAAATGGTTTAGGTGCCTTCGATACTGTAGAAGCTGATGGCTCAATCCATGATGACTATCGTATCAATTACCTAAAATCACACATCCAACAAATGCATGAAGCTATTGAAGATGGTGTTGACTTAATGGGTTATACACCTTGGGGCTGTACTGACCTAGTATCTGCGTCAACCTCTGAAATGTCTAAACGTTACGGATTCGTCTATGTAGACGCAGATGACCAAGGAAACGGTACATTTGACCGTTCACGTAAAGATTCATTCTTCTGGTACCGTGACGTCATTCAATCAAATGGTGCTAATATTTTAGATTAATCAGCGTTGAATTACTGACCCTCAAAATTGGATTAAAAAATCTGATTTTGAGGGTTTTCTAAATTGTTTAGATAAGGAATGGGTTAAAAAATCTTTAGTGGGAGGATAATAATGAAAAATTTAAATAAAATGAAATGGGTAGTTTTGGTTACAACACTTCTAACGTTAGCTGGATGTAATCAACAAAATAGCACAGAATCAAATGCGACAGATGTAACAAGTGAAAATATCGCTAGTTCTGAAACACTCGCATCCGATTTACTTATTCGTGAAACGCAGTTTGGTAGTGTTAAGGGTTATGAAGAGGATGAGGCGCTTATTTGGCAAGGGATTCCTTATGGTGGCGACACTTCAGGAGAAAATCGATGGCAAGCACCAACTGATCCTCAACCTTGGTCTGAAACTCTTGATGCAACTCAGGCGGGTGTTGTCGCTTTACAAGCAGGAGCAGATGGCGTTACTGGGTCAGAGGATGCATTGAATTTGGACATCTATCGGCCAAATAATGAAACGGAGGATTTACCAGTTCTCGTCTATATCCATGGAGGAAATAATCAGACAGGACAGGCTCAGGAAATTTCAGGGAAATCCTTCGTAAGTTCACAGGATGCCATTGTTGTTTCAGTGAATTACCGTCTCGGCCCGCTTGGCTTTAATCCTCTACCGGCGTTAAAAACTGGGAGCGATGAAGAGAATTCTGGTAACTATGCAATGCTAGACTTAGCAAAATCACTAGATTGGATTCGGGCTAATATTGGTGAGTTTGGTGGCGATAGTAATAACATCACTGTATCTGGATTTTCTGCAGGGGGAAGAGACGTGATGGCCATGCTAATTTCACCTCTTTTTGAAGGAAAGTTTGATAAGGCGATTTCTTTTAGTGGGGGTATGACAATCGCAGATGAGGAAAAGAGCCAGGACATATTTGCTGAAAGTATTGCACCTTTAGTAGTAGAAGATGGTGTAAAAAATGATGAAGATCAAGCAAAAAAATGGTTGTTGACTTCAGATGAAGAAGTCAAAGATTACTTATATAATCTTGATGGCATTCGGTTAGTTGGGTTAATGAGCAATGCAGGTATTCGTATGGACGTTTTCCCCCATCTATATAATGATGGAACTGTCATTCCAATAGAGGGATTTGATACTGAAACATATAACTCAGTGCCATTAATCATGTTAACTGGAGAGCAAGAGTTTTCTCTATTTAGTCGTTTTGATCCTTATTTTGCTGAGGCTGTTAGTGATGGCTCTATTGATACGGATCAGGATATTTCTGGTCAATATGACTTTGTTAATAAATATGGTGGACAATTATATAGTTTGTTCAATCTGGAGGATTCTGCTATAAAAATGACAAGCAATTACAATGCGCCTATTTATGGAATGGAAATACTTTTTGGTGAAAATCCTGAATATATTAGTGAGGAAATGGCAAAAATTGGTTCTTTTCACGGCGTATTTGTCCCCTTGCTAGATACAGATAGTAAATCATATGCTGAACTTGTAACAGATTCATACGAATCACAGGGTGCCAAGGAACTTAGTGTCATGTTCCAGAATTATATATATGAATTTATCAGTAGTGGTAATCCAAATGGTGAAAATCTTACTGAATGGACAGAGTGGCAGAAAGACGCAGATGAGAATATATTGTTCCTAGATGCTGATGATTCAGTTGCAATAGCAAAAATGGGTAAGAAAGAATTTGATTACGCATCAGTTTTAGCAGCAATTGAAAATGATAGCTCGATTATAGAAGAACAAAAGGCTGACTTATTATCTGAAGTTATGAACGGCCGTTGGTTCAGTTATGAGTTAGATAAAAAATATCATAATTTATCTGAATATGATCAATAGTAGTCCTAACTAGTGTTGGGGGGGAATTTTTAGAAATTGCCTCCAGCACTAGTTTTAATTATTGCTACTATTTACTATGGTATTACAAAAAATACAGGACAGACATATATTTATATAAGCGTCTAGTCCTGTATTTGTGATGCATTATTCTATTTGTCAGCGTCAGTTGAATCTTCAGCCTTTTTTTCTTGTTCAGCAGCTTGTTTTTTCTTTGCGTCGCGAACAGCTTGAGGGGTTACATCCGTACCCTCAGGGTCAATTACCCGAGTATTTAAGATGATGTCATTAAAGGCTGAACGGAATTGTTTCAAGTAAACTTGGCGCAATTCTTTTTGTTCAACAAGTTCTTCCTCTGTAATTGTGCCAGCTTTTTTCTTAGCCGCTAGCTCGTTAATGCGTTTTAATAATTGATCAGAATCCATTGATTATCATTCCTTTTTTGTATTAGCCAACAGCGGTAGTATACCATCCTTTCGCTGCTTGTAATTCAGGCATAGATAAGGAATGGCCGTAGTCTTCCCAATGAAGGGTGACCGGGCTACCAGCTGATTGAAGGCTGGTCTTTAGTTCTTCACTTTCGCTTGGTGCACAGATAGGGTCGTTAGTACCCGCACCAATAAAGACGGGTGTATGATTAAGGTTTGGCATCTCTTCATCTCTAAATGGTACCATTGGGTGGAGTAAAATCGCGCCCTTGAAAGGATTGTCATATAGATATAAGATACCGCCAGCAATATTTGCACCATTTGAGTAGCCGATGGGTACTACTTTTGCTGGATCGAACCCTTTTTCCGCTGCCAAGGCTTCAATGAAATTATACAGGTCTTTGGCATGGTATTTCAAGTTTTCGATATCTAAGTTACCTTCACCGTGACGTTTAAAGAAACGATTCATGGGTCCTTCTGGTTCATTTCCGCGTAGAGACAAGATATTCGCATTTGGATCAATGAATTGAGCGATATCTAGTAGGTCGCGTTCGGTTCCACCTGTCCCATGTAAGAGTAGTAGGGTATTCGCTTCGGCTTGCTGTTTCGCGGGTTGATAAATATATTCGTAACTCATATATAAACTCCTTTATTAGAAATCTAGGGGGGTTAATTTAGCTTTCACTTGGTCGATAACGGCATCATGTTTAGCTGGATAGAATAATTGGTTACCAAGTTCTTCAACCGTTTCATTCCAAGTAAATCCAGGGCCAGCCGTCGCTAATTCAATTAAGATGCCACCACGTTCACGGAAATAGAGAGATTTAAAGTAGTCGCGGTCCTTGATATCACTTGTGTGGTAACCACGTTGGTGCGCAATTTCAAGCCAATATTCCAAAGCTGCTTCATCCGCTACTTCAAAGGCAATATGGTGGACAGTCCCGATCTCCATCTTACCAAAGCTATCGGTAGTTTTTCGGATATCTAACCATTCTTTGTGGTCACCGGGCGCTTGTAGGCGGATATATTGGTCATCTTCAGTTATTTTGTGCCAACCAAAAACCTTGTCGAACAGTTCAACCGTATGGTCTGGACGGTGGCTGTATAGGATTGCACCAGCGAAACCTTGGATAGCTGTTTCAGGTGTAATGTCGTCAACGGTGTAGGTATTGGCTTTACCCCAATCTTTTTCAACTAGTTCGATATTTAAGTTATGGAAATCTTTTACTAGGATGGTTTCATTAGCAAAACGGCTACCACGAGAAAATGGGATACCTTTAGATTCTAAACGATTTTGCCAGAAGTCTAGACTACCAGCTGGAATAGCAAAAGAAGTAGTTGCTACTTGACCGTCGCCTAATTGGCCAAGACGGTCATTTTCCCAAGGGAAGAAGGTAATGATTGTACCAGCATCAGCTTCATTATTGCCAAAATATAAATGATAAGTATAAGGATCGTCATAGTTGAGTGTTTTCTTAACCAGACGTAAACCTAGGATATCGCGATAAAATTTCAATACTTGGTTAGGGGCACCAACAATAGCTGAGATATGATGTAGTTTTTGAATAGTTTCTGTCATAATATTTCCTCCTAGTTGGGTATATGGATAATTTATTGAAGGGTAATGTTTTTTATTTCTAATTCGAATTAATATCTAAGATAAGTGTAGCATCATTTCTAATTCGAATCAAGTAAATTTATGGTATAAGCTAATTTCATTCCCGTTATGGCCGGATGCATTGTGAAGATTATGTAAAGTTATGATAATTAACAAAAACTTTAATATTATTTGTTAGAATAAGCTTGTGACAATGTGAAGAAAAAGCGCATGGTATTATAGGAGGAATAGAATGAGCAACTCGTACGAAAATTCGACGACGATGGTAGCGTCTGATAAACGTCCCTTTGGTTTCCGTGATATCATTGGGTATTTCTTTGGAGACTTTGGCTGTAATCTGAGTTACTCAGTCGTAACTTACTACCTGACAATTTTTTATATGTCTTATATTGGTATTGAGGCAACACATTTTGCGGCCTTAATGATTCTGACGCGTGTCTTTGATGCGGTGAATGATCCATTAATTGGCTATTTTTCTGACCGTATTAAACCCTTTAAAGGGAATCGCTATAAACCCTTTATTTTAATTGGCGGACCTTTACTCGCAATTATTTCTGCCTTTATGTACTTTGATACCAGTTCAATGGGTTATGGTGTGAAATTAGCTGTCTGTGCTATTTCATATGTTGCTTGGGACTTTGCTTATACCTTAGTCAATATTCCATATGGAACCTTAAACTCGGTGATAACAGATTCTTCTGAAGGGCGTACGAAACTATCCACTGCCCGTTCAATAGGAGCTGGAGTAGCTAAATTACCAGTAGCGATTATTCCGTTAATCGTATACCAAGATAAGCTAGTAGATGGCCAAGTCGTTTCTCAATTCCAAGGACAACTCATGTTCCCAGTAATGCTAGGCTTGGGCGTTGTCGCTTTAATTTCATTCTTTTTATTATATTCAAATGTAGAAGAACGGATACAGGCTGATCAAGAACAAATCAAAAACCAGCCGTCCATACTGGAAACTTTTAGGACATTATTCTCAAACCGCGCCCTAATTGCACAGATTATTGCTGGTACCGCTCAAACGATATTTATCTACTCTGCATCACAATTACACCAGATGACTTTACAAGTGAAATATAACGATGGGGCATTATTCTCTTGGTTTACTTTAATTGAAATCGCCCCTTTGGCAATTGGTGTTTTATTGATTACACCACTAGTTCGTAAATTTGGTAAACGCCAAGTGATCATTGTGCCATTGATTGCTAGTTTGGTCATTTACGGCATAATGTTATTATTCCCAGTAGAAAATGTATATATTTGGATTACTTTAATGGCCTTAGCGAATATGTTTACATTTGGCTTCCAACTACTATCGTGGGCCATGATTTCAGATGCCATTGACTACAATGAATGGAAACAAGGATTCCGTTCAGATGGCTCATTATATTCTTCATATATTTTCTGTCGTAAAATCGGGACCGCATTCTCATCCGCCGCTGTACCGTTATTAATCGCCTTTGCAGCACCTTCATTGGAACTCAATAATGCAACAACCTGGACCGCATCAAACGTGACTGCTATCTACAACATGTCAATTCTATTCCCTTTGTTTGGCTTTGGGTTGGTATTTATTGCATACTTATTAGTATTTAACATCTCAAAAGAAGACTATCATAAAATGCAAAAAGATTTAGGCCATACAATTGATAATGGCTAGGTCGAACATATGAATATCAAAGAAAACAATTGATGAACAAATAGGACAAAACCTATAAGAACATCAATTGTTTTCACATTTAAAAGACAGAATTTGATATACTAAGAAAAAAGGATGTGAGACAGGGCGTTTAGACAGGAGACTTCTAACGCATTTAAGCGAGTATATGCTAAAGCATCAACTCGCTTATAAGATGGAAGAATTGTGCCGTGTCACACAAAGTGTGAAACAAACTATTCTGAAGCGGACACCTGTCTGCCCTGGCGAGCTCAACTTCAAAGGGTGCGAGTTCCGACGCTATAAAGAACCCGTCTATGGGGTATGTTCGAAAGGTCTAATGCCTATGACAACTTTAACTTTATTCATTATTCTGAATCAGTGCTGTCATTTAATTCTTTAACCATCAGGATATCTGTTTCTCTTTCCGCAACTAATTTAAAGCCTACTTTTTCATATAAGTATTTCGCATGATTGCTATAACTCACACTTAGTGATAGACCTTTAATACCTATGTTTTTAGCTACAACAATAAACGCCTCTATTAACATTGAACCAATTTTTTGATTTCAGTAGCCTTCATCAACCGCGAGCGTTATTTCCATATAATTTTCTTAAATACAACCATAACCTTGATTATCTTGTGTAAAGTACCGTCCCCAGATAGCACCAACTATTTATCCATTTACTTCCGAAACCAAACAAAGGTCCTTTTCTAAATCGATATTCGTAAAATGTTTTTGTAGATGTTGTTCATTCAAAATTGCTTTGGGAAATGGTGGCTCACCTTTCGGGACATATAAAGCCTTATAGAAATAATCTGCCAACAAGTATGTCTCTGGGTTTTTTATTTTTCTAACTAACATCTTATCACCTCACACTTATAGTAGGTAAAAATAGATATGCTACATTAAAAAAAGCCAGGCACTTTGATTCCTGACTTTTCAAACAGTATTAATCTTGACGTTTTGTTTTGCCTTCCCACTCGCTCAGGCCGCCTTTTAAGATATAAATTTTATCGTAACCTGCATCTTTTAATTTTTTCGCCGCACGACCAGTTAAATTATGTACATCTGCGTACAAATAAATTGGACGTGATTTACTAAAGCCTGGTACCCCTTGTTGTAAAGTAGAATAAGGTACATTACGCGCACCAAAAATATGCGCAGAGTTAAATTCGTTTGCTTCTCGAATATCAATAATTTGTGCAGATTGCATGGTTTGTTGGAAATCTTCTTGAGAAATCATCGTAGCGTTATTACGACGCAGTAAGAAGCTATATAACCAGAAACCTCCCCAAACCAATAAAATGACAATTAAAATAATCCAAGAAATAGTACCAAAGTTGATCATAAGTGTTGTTTTTTCCCTTCTAACTACTATAATTAAACATTTTTCATTACAAGTGATGCTGCACCGTATACACCAGCATCATTACCTAATGTGGCTAGACGAATGCTAGTCGTACGTCCAACACCAGGATATACAGACTTGTGGAAGTGGTCTGTTACTTTATCTAATAGGTATTGGCCTGCATTCGCAACCCCACCACCAATTAAGATATATTGTGGATTTGTTACAGCAGCAACTTGTCCTAATGCACGTCCTAAATGCCCCATAGTTTCATCAACCACAGCTTCCGCAAAACGGTCTCCGGCCTCAGCAGCTTTAAATAGGTCTTCAGACGTAACAGGTTCACCGTTAAAGATTCTACCTTGAATGATTGAACCTGTATCATCCATTGTATAAGCTAACTCACCAGCAGTCCATACGATACCTGAGGCTGATGCCACAGTTTCTAGACAGCCATGTTGACCACAAGTACATTTACGGCCACCCTCTTTAGAGAACATGTGGCCAATTTCACCAGCAGCTCCTTGTCCAACAACCAGCTGGTCGTTGACAATTACACCACCGCCAACACCGGTACCTAAAGTGACTAGGACAACATTATCTGCGTGGTCACCAGCACCCTTCCATTGCTCACCCAAGGCAGCAACATTGGCATCATTTTCAATCAGAATTGGCCAATCTGCATTGAAATGATTACGAATCTGCTCTGCAACAGGTTGTTCTTCAACCCAAGCCAAGTTATAAGCACCGGTAACCGTACCTTTTTCCCGGTCCACAAAGCCTGGAGACCCCATACCAATTCCTAAAATATCTTCGTTAGTCCAATTGTTCTCTGCCATTTTTCCTTCAATAGCACGAATTAGATCTGGAATAATGTGTTGGCCATCTTCTTTAATATCTGTAGGCACTGACCATTTATCAATAATTTCGCCTTCTATTGAAACAACTGATAATTTAATTGACGTACCACCAAGGTCGATACCGAATATTTTCTTAGTCATTATCATAGCTCCCTCTTATCTCTTAGTTACATAATTCTATTTTATCAGACTTTAGCTAAAATGATTAGGTTTTTACGCAAAAAATGATACCGGTTGCATAATTTTTATATACTTCCAACAATAATCTCGTCAACAGGAATATCAAAATCATCGATTTCAAAGGTCACACTGTCAGATACCATACCAGGAAAGGCTAAGGCTATCTTGTTTCCAGAGTAATCCGCTAAGAAAATATCATAAAATCCACCGCCATGGCCCACACGATAACCATCCGGTCTAAAAAACAAACCTGGTACTATCATCAAATCAATTGCCGCTTTATCGATAAATTCAGCATCTGCTGTGGGTTCATAGATACCAAATTTAGTCTTCTCCAAAGTATCCATTCCTTGATATTTAGCAAATGCCATTTGGCGTTTGGGATAAGTTTTAGGCACATATACCTCTTTTCCAATAGTTAATGCGTAATCAATGATAGGTTTGGTATCAATCTCACCAGGATGGGCAATGGTTGTCGTAATGGTCTTTGCCTGTATAAAGGTTTCATTAGTAAATAACTGGGCATAAATATCCGCTTGTAAGCCAATACGTTCAGTCTCCGTTAGCTCAGCCCAATATTTAAAAGTCCGGTCCCTAATCATCGACTTATCTAATATTTCTTTTGTATCTTCTATCAATATAAAACTCCTATCCACCGAATAAAGTATTGAACATGCCATGATTAACCAAGATAAAAATAGCAATAACAATATAACTCACAGCTGAGCCAATTCGCTGCGCCCAGCGTTTATCTTGCCCTTCTCCTTGAAGTAAGGTCATCGTTATCAAGAATCCACCGACTAAACCACCGATGTGTCCCCAAATATCAATGCCAGATCCTAGAAAACCAAATACCAAGTTAATCCCAACTAGCATTAGATACTGTGAGCCTATATTTTGAATATAATGGTTTCTTGGGAATAAATTTCTAAGCGCTAGAAAAACAGCAAATAAACCAAACAAGGCAGTTGACGCACCCGCTGAAATATTTTGTGAAAATTGGTAGGAAAATAAATTCCCCATCACTCCAGCACTCAAATAGATTACTAGATAGCGCCAGTGACCAAGGATATTTTCTGTCATACTTCCTAAATAATACAGGGTGATCGAATTGATTAATAAATGGACGACACCTATATGTAAAAAGATAGGTGTAATCAAGCGCCAATACTGACCTGCTGCGATTAACGGGTTAAACTTGGCACCGAACAATAATAAAGTGGTAGAACTTTCAGATCCCCCCATAAATGTCATGAGTATAAATAATACAATTTGAATACCTAACAAGGTATATGTAACATACGGTTTTCTAGTAGACATAAATAACCTCTCTTTAATTAGCTTGCGTATTTTCATATATTATACCCTAATTTTCAATAGAATCATAAAATGCTCATCAGGTAAAAGAAAAGCTTACACATTATCTATTTTATTAGCCACAAAAAAGAACCCACACAAACGCCTATGCGTTCATGCCGGTCCCCAATAGTAAATACGTATTTATTATTTTGTGTTGTTACCGAGTCAGTTAGCTAAAACGAATTAGCTTATTTTACCTCTCTGAAGACACAAACTTTACGTAATTTTGGACTATATTTTTTTAATTCTAAACGATCTGGATTGTTACGACGGTTTTTTTCTGTTAAGTAAACACGTTCGCCTTTTAATTCAGTGTTTTCTAAAATAATGTTCACACGCATGTGATACCCCTCCAATGCAATAAAATTATTAACTGATATACAGTAACCATACTTGAGTATTATACCATAATCTAAACTTATATGCCAAATGTTTTTTACTAGTAATAAAAAATGATTAGCGGTATAAATAGGTCTCAGTACAAGTCGCTGTTACTAGCTACTTGTACCAAGCGTGCTTTCTATTCTTCTAAAGCTTCAGCTTCTTCTGCTGATGCTTCAGCATTTTCAGCTAACTGATCTGCTATTTTATTTTGATACTCTTCAATATCATAATATAAACCTAACACATTTGGTGCCGCTGCTTGAGCAGATACTGACACATTTGGTGTCGTTCCTGGAATAACAATAGACACTGCAATTTCAGGGTCATCATATGGTGCCCAACCTGCCCAAGTGGAGTTTTCCAGTGTGTCAGAAACAGTAGCTGTACCAGACTTACCTGCTACCTCAATTGGGAAGTTAGCAAAAATAGCATTTCCTAGACCAGTCGAAGTATGAATTACAGACCAAATACCTTCTTGCACTTCTTTAAGCATATCGTCTGAAATAGATAATTCATTTAATACTTTTGGTTCATATTCATAAACTGTTGCCCCATCAGCTGCTGTATCTTCATCTTCCGTTGGTGCAATAATTTTATCCAATACGTGTAAAGCATACCGGGTACCACCATTTGCGATAGTTGAAATATACTGATTCAATTGAATTGGCGCATAGGTATCAAACTGACCAAAAGCCAAGTCAAGCGAGTTACCTGGGTCACCAGTATCTTCTCCGATTATACCAGTTGCCTCATTTTCCAAGTCAATACCTGTCGATACACCTAAACCAAATTCAGCATAATAGCTACGCAAAGTATTGTAAACTGCATCTGTATCTAGTTCAGACAAGTCCATATATGGTTCGTAATAGTTTACACCACCTATAGCCATTGCCAATTTAATCATGTAAACGTTAGATGATTGAGCTAAGGCTTGTTTATCCGTTAATACCCTTGGTGCAGAATCATTACCTGATGTAAACCACCATGAAGCCTTAACAGGTGTCCCAGAGAAGTACATCGGCTCATCAGTTATTTCATTGTCAGAACCAACTTCCAAGATTCCTTCACCATAACCTGCCGCTACAGTTGCTGGTTTCACAACGGAACCAGATGGGAAGACATTTGAAATTGTTCCTAAGGCGTCATCCACAATCTCACCATCATCGTCTTTCTTCTTACCAACTAGAGCGATAATGGCACCGGTATCTGGATCAGAAACAACAATATAGATAGAATTATTAGCTTCTGTCGTGGCCGCTTTTAAATACTGTGTAGCATAAGCTTCTAATTCAGCTTGGTACTCAGAATCAATGGTCAACTGAACCGTATTCCCCATTTCACCCGCATAAGTCTGTTCAGAATTTACAATTTCACCTTCTTGACTGACTTCAGTTTCATAGGTTGTTTTCGAACCGCGCAGGGCCTCTTCATATTCTTCTTCAATATACGATTCCCCAACCCGGTCATTTAAGGCATAGCCCTTAGCAAGATAGTAGTCCCTTTGATCACTAGGAATCCCTTCTTCAGTTGAAGACACACTTCCAAGTAACGACCGTAGCAATGAGTCTTGCGGATATGTACGCTTCCAGTCGGTAGTTACATTCACACCTGGTAGCTCTGCTGAATGCTCTGCCACAACAGCCGTTTCTTCAGTAGTTACCCCATCATTTTTAATCATGACAGTTGAAAGTGATGATGCTGCATTCATTTTAGCAAAAATAGTTGCTGCTTCCTTATCTTCATCACTCATATTATTCAAGTCATCATCAGAAACCTTGCTAACTTGAATTTCATAAATTTCATCATCTGCAGCAGATTCTTCCTCATCAGTCAAACGATCATTAATTACATCCGTATTGGTTGCCACAAAATAATCCTGCAAGTCGCGATCAGACACATCTTCAAAATCAACGCTAATGTATTTAGCTAAGTTTTGTGCTGTCTGGGCGATATCTTCACCTGACGTATCTTGTCCCCTTGTATAAGAAATTGCTGGCAATGCCTCATTGGACACCATCAACTCCCCATTAGTGTCAATAATTAACCCCCGAGGCACCGATTCTTTCACTACCGTCGTTTCTGTTGCATTCACCAAATCAGAGAACATGTCCCCTTGAACGAGTTGTAAATAAGATAGTCGTAAAATAAGCATGCCGAAAAGAACAAAAATACCTACCATCATTACATTTAAACGGTTTAAAAAGGAGCCCCAGATGGGTGCACGTCTTTTTGGTTGGTCTTGATCATCAGAACCCATATTATTCAACTTTTCCTCAGCATCCTCATGCTGTTGCTTTGGTTGTTTATTTTGATCACCTTGATCCAACTTGTCACCTACTTTCAAATAAAACACTTATATGCCAGCAAAATAAGACAGTCTACTTTGATTAGCATAATCTTTTTTAATTATACACAAAAAATGGTCATAAGACTCGTGTAAATTATTAAGAATCCCTATATCCATCCAAAAGTCATAGAAGTTTTTATTTTTGTAAAATAATCTTTAAATAAGGCATTCAATCTGCCAAATATGATATGCTAAAAGCAATTCGCAAAAAGGAGTTCGTGTCATGACGCAATACATTCAATCAATTAAACACAACAGTCAGAAACACCCACTCAAAGCAGCAATGATTGGTTTGTTTCTAACAGTCTTTGTCCTGATGGGACTCTTCTTTATCATTGGCCTTAAAATTTTTCCATTCGGTAACGGCACGATAATGACTGTCGACCTAGGCCAGCAATATATCGATTTCTATCAATATTACCGCGGTATTTTCCAAGGCAATTGGGATCAAATCTTTTATTCATTCTCAAAAGCCACTGGAGGCGAAATGGTTGGGACCTGGTCATATTATCTCATGTCCCCTTACCTTATTTTTCTGCTATTATTCCCGCAATCTTGGCTGTCCTTTGCTGTCGCCTTGATTGTATTACTAAAACTAGCCACCGCAGCCTCAGCCTTTCAATTTATGCTAGGCCGATTTTATAACGAAGTAACCTGGCAATCACTGACATTTTCCTTTGCTTATGCCTTTATCGGCTACCTATCTGCCAACCAATTAAATGTCATGTGGCTAGATGGCGTCATCTTCCTCCCCTTCCTTATATGGGGATTGGAAAAGATCATGCGCGGTCAATCTGGCTGGACTTATGTAGCCTGGTTAGCCCTTATTCTAATTTCAAATTACTATATTGGCTACATGATTTGTCTATTCTTAGTGCTCTTTTTCTGCTACCGAGCAGTCGCTCACGGACGATCAAACTTGCATGGTCCAGATCAAATGACATTTTTGAACCAAGACTTGTCGCCTAGTGGCTATTATCAAGCTGAATATTTTACCAATCTAAAGAATTACTTAATGAAAACTTTCGGTAAATTTGCCGGTTGGTCACTAGCTGGTGGTGGTTTAGCTGCTTTTATTCTTTTGCCGACAATCTTTGCTTTATCAACAAGTAAAGGCCAACAATCTTCACCTGCCCTTGAATTAACAACCGATTATCCCTTATACGATAT
>JAEZWY010000231.1 GCA_023442905.1 Bacillota bacterium
TTTTACAACAATCGTCGCTATCAGAAAAAATTAAAAAAGATGACCCCGACAGCTTATCGGGATCATCTTTTGTGGGTAGCGTAACTCTCTTTTTTTATTTGTTCAGTTTAACGGTAGGGTTTCAATAGAACACTTTCGCTCGTTTTAATTCATCCGTTATTAAATTCAGTAATTTTGTCATTAGCGATACACCTCCCACATCTTATCGGTAATCGACTTGCCTTCTTCTAAACGTAAATCTTCCGTATAGAAATCTTGAATAATCCGGCGGTCTTTTAACATGACTACCCGGTCCACCAAAGTTTCAATCTCATTAATTTCATGGGTTGAAATCAAGACGCCACGCCCAGCCATCAACTTACTGGTGAAAACATTGGCAATCTCTTCTCTAGTAAAGATATCAACCCCAGAGAAAGGTTCATCCATGATGAGATAATCCGAGTTTAAAGTTAGACCTAGCAGTAAATTCACCTTAGCCGTATTTCCCTTAGACAAGTGTGAAATCTTTTCATCAGGATTTAAATTGAAGAAAGTCACCAAGTCTTTAGCTAAGACTGGATCATAAGTACCATAGTATGTGGCCATATAATCCAAAGCTTCTTGAATAGTCATCTCTTTCACCACGATGATGGTGTCAGGAATGTAAGAAATCCGATTAAAATCATTAAAATCGATTGGTTTACCATCAATCAAAAACTGACCAGAAGCGACTGGGGTTAACTTCATCAAACCATTCATCAAACTCGTCTTTCCAGACCCATTCTCCCCAATTAAAGCCGTAATTTCTCCTGGTTTAATAGAGAAAGATACATCCTCGAGAATTTTCTTCGCCCCGTAAAATTTATTCACCTTTTCAATCTCAATCATCTTGTTCACCTCGTTTTTGGAAATATTCTGTCATGTAAGTGGTAATCTCATGCGGGTCCATATTCAAGACCTGGGTCGTATCATAGAAGACCGCCATGGCCTGCTCCAAAGCATCACGCTTTAATTGTTGAATAATCATTTGGTTTTCCGTCACTCGACTTGGCACATTGGCTTCTGACACAATAATCCCTTCTTCCTCTAATGATTTAAACGCCCGCTGAACCGTATTAGGGTTAATCTTGAACGTTTTGGCGATATCACGACGAGAGGGCAACTTATCCCCAGCCATCAATCGGCTAGCAACAATTTCTCCCTTATAATGGTCGGCTAATTGGATGTATATGGGTGCTTGTTTATCGAACTCAACCATGTTGAACCTCCTTTCTGAATAAAAAATAAAAGTGTGTCACTCGGTTAATACACTTCGTTATCTGTATTATATGGTTAATACACTTTAGAAGTCAATAAAACATTATGAATATATTTTCAAGTATTCTTTAGAAAGGAAAAAGTTGAAATATTTGACAAGTGTACAGGTATAATCGCTATAAATTGCCGATATAATTCATTGTTGAGACTGATAAAATACATAAATTGTTTTTATGGAAATCTTACATTTTTTACATATAAATTTGAAAAATACGTGAAAAAAAGGAAATTAACCAATCATATCGCTCTTTTTAAAGCACAATGTTTTTTGCTAAATTAGAAATATTTTTCAATAATCGCAATGTTGTTTTGCAGTAATACTGTCAAGTGGAAAATAAGGGAATAGCTTTAAAAATAATATTGTAAACGGTTTCTTCCGAAAGTATAATAACGATATTGAAAGTTTGAAGTTTGCAAATAAAATTTTTTAAACAAAATTGCAATCGTTTACATTTTTGGCTACTTCAAACACTAGCTTTCGCGAAGCGTATGTTGTCAGTTACTAATCGTTGTTCAACAGAAGGGGAAGAAAAGAATGGCTCAAAATGTAAATGCTCCACAAGAGCAATATCATAATGCAAAGCAATGGGAAATCGCATTGTTTTCATTGAATAACTCTGCGTCTAACTTATACTTATTCGCATTTGGCTTTTTAACATACTATGCAACTGGTGTTGCAGGTTTTGCAACCTTAACCGTATCTTCATTACTAGGTGCGGCACGTTTATTTGATGGCTTAATTGACCCTATGATTGGGGTTATCATGGACCATATTGATACAAAATGGGGGCGGTTCCGTCCAATTATGATTATCTCAAATATTGGTTTGCTATTATCATTTGCTTTGTTATTCTCAACCCATCAATTTGATGGTTCGATGAAATATGGTGTATATTTTGTGGCCCTTATTTTCCATAAAATTGTTTATTCGTTCCAACAAACAGTCACAAAAGCGGCACAACCCGTATTAACTAATAACCCTAAACAAAGACCCTTATTCTCTGTTTATGACACCATTTTTTCTTCAATCGGTATCTTCTCAGTGGGTCAAATGGTAGTTGCTAACTGGTTATCTCCTCGCCATGGTGGTGAATTTAACTTAGCCTTCTTTACTGAATTTATTATCGGTATTTGTGTGATTTCTCTTGTTTTAACGATTCTTGCGATGATTGGTATTTCGCGTAAAGATAATCAAGCCTTCTTTGGTTTAGGGGAATCGACAGTTGAAACGAAGTCTATCAAAGACTATTGGTCAGTCATCAAAGGTAACGGTCCACTACAAATTCTTGCATTAACTTCAGCCTTGGTTAAATTCTTAACTACTTTAATTGGGGATCAAGTATTTGTAGTCCTTGTCTTTGGTATTATCTTAGGAAACTATGGTATTTCTGGTACTTTAGGTTTAATTCAAATTATTCCCAACCTATTAATTGTTGCGGCATTTACAACAGTAGCTTCGCGGACATCGTTGAAAAATGCGTATATCTTATCATTGATTACCATGTTAACTTCTGTGGCTCTAATGGGCGTTATTTTATTCACTGCAGCAGATACACGAGAAATATTTGCTAATGGTGGGTTGGCAATGATTCTATTTTCTATTGGCTATATAGGTTTCAAGATTGCTGGGACTTACCCAACTTCAGTCGTGTTAACCATGGCTGCGGATATCTCTGACTATGAAACTGCTCGTTCAGGACGTTTCGTATCTGGATTAATCGGTACTGTGTTCTCGCTAACTGACTCAATTTCTACATCTTTAGCGCCAATTGTAATCGGTTGGTTAATGATTGGTATTGGTTATACAGATGCTTATCCAGGACCAGATGAAGCGCTATCACCAGCTTTATTCACAGCAGGGACAACATTATTAATCATTGTTCCAGCAATTCTTGGTTTGATTGCATTATTCTTAATTTCGCGTTACCCATTAAATAAACAAAAAATGATAGATGTTCAAGCACAAATTTCAGCAAGAAAAGGATAATTATTTTCTTCAAGCATAATATTGACCAAAAAGGGTTGTGACTAAGAACGTCACAACCCTTTTATCAGTTAATTTTTTATTTTTTTTACAATCATGATAGGCAAAAACTAAATTTTATAAATTTTGCTAGAAATAAACTAATTATTATAGTTTTATTAGAATTCACTTGACTTTTTAATTTAAACATTTTAATATTGGGATAATCAAGTGAGAGATAGTAAAGAATAAGAGATAGGATCAACATTTCCAGAAAGTCTGTGGCCGCTGTGAACAGATAATGTCTCCTATGAAGACACACCTTTACTCAAATGACACCTAGTCCGGTAGTACCGTTATCGCTAGACTAATTTTATAATGATTAGTCAATGAGGTTATAGGCGCGAGCTTATAACAAATTAAGGTGGGAACACGTTTCGACGTCCTTGATCCAGAAATGGATTGAGGGCGTTTTTTTCTGATATTAAACCTTTGAAGGAGGGGCAACATGGCAACATCATACGTATTACAACGAATTTCACTTGCAAGAGATTACCTTGAAACAGTATCAAATGCAGGTTTTCAATTAATCGATTTAAATATGGTAGAACCTTTTGATGGTGACGGTAAGGCAGAGTATCCCAGTAATATCGTTTTTGAAAAAGAAGGACAACTTTATGCTATTCGAAGTGACTGGACACGGTCAATTTTAAACTACATGAAGGCTTATGATTTACAACAAGACAATTTTGCATATTACGGTCCAATGGTTAGAGACCACCAATCAACCTATCAAGCGGGTGTTGAATTAGTGGAACCAAATGCGCCGCAAATGGCTAATACCATTGAATTGCATCTGGATTTCGTTGAAAAAGTAAGCCAAACGCCTTTCAATATGATTGTTGTAAATAATGAAGAAATCTTAGACAAATATATGGAAAAGTTTGCATTTAGACCTGAAATTAAAGGGTATGTTATTGAAAAGAATTTGTCGGCTTTGGGGAATAGTATTGGTAAGGACCATTATTTTTATAGATTAATGGCTAAGCCGGTATCAGCACAATTTGATTTAGTGAAGAAAGACTTTGGCGATACGGAGGAAATGGCTGTGATTCATTTGCTTAAAGATACGCTTGAAAAGCGAAACACGAAAATGATTCTTGATTTATCATTCCGGTCGCCACAAAAATACTACAATGGCTTTTATTTCCAAGCCTTTTTACAAGGGAATTCCAAACCTATCTTCTCAGGTGGACAGTACGCTAACGGCTGGTTTGGTATTGGTTTGAACTTATCCAAAGGAGGATTTCTATGATTACTGTGGCTTTAGCAAAGGGTCGTGTTTACAAGGCTTTCAATAAATTTTTAGCAGATAAGGATTTAAATGACTATGCGGAGGCCTTGACAGATAGTGGTCGTGATCTCTTCCGTGAGGTTGGCGGGGTTAAATTCATTTTCGCAAAAGGAAAAGATGTCCCTACTTATGTGGAGCAGGGGGTTGCGGACCTCGGTGTTGTAGGGTCTGACACGATTGCCGAAAAGTTGTTCAATGTCTTGAATGTGTCTGAATTGCCATTTGGTCAATGTCGACTAGCGATTGCCGGGCCTACTAACTTGGATGAATCAGATATCAAAGTGGTGGCAACATCATTTCCAAATATTACCCGCAACTACTTTAACCAACAAAAGCAAGATGTATCGTTAATCTTCTTAAACGGTTCGGTTGAATTGGCACCGATTCTAGGCTTAGCTGATGCGATTGTGGATATTGTCCAAACTGGGACAACCTTAAAAGAAAATGACCTAGAGGAGTACAAAACTATTTTGCCGGTACAAGCACGACTGATTGCCAACAAGCAGTCATTCTATACGAAAGAGAAGGAAATCTACAAGTTTATGCAAGAAATTGAGGTGGTATAAGTGGATGTAGCAGCATTTCAAGCGACATTTAGCACAAAGAATCAAGAGACAGTAGACCTAAACCGGTTGGTGGCTGTGCAAGAGATGATTCAAGCGGTTCAGGCAAGTGGAGACCAGGCAGTCATTGACTATACCAACCAATTCGATGGGCAAGCCTATACGAATCCAGAAGATTTTAAAGTTTCCTTTGAACGTTTAAAAGCGTCTTGGGACAACTTAGATCCAACTTTAAAAGAAGCTTTGCGGATTGCTAAAGACCGAATTGAACGTTATGAACAAGCTGCCTTATACTCAGACCGACCAGGGGAAGAAATTTCCTATGTTTACAACGCTTTAGATAGTGCAGGATTTTATATTCCTGGTGGGAAGGCCTTGTAC
>JAEZWY010000232.1 GCA_023442905.1 Bacillota bacterium
TTTCTTTGCCTAATCAAGATCAAGCGTTGCTATATATCGTAACAGAAGATAATGAGCAACGATTATTCATACCTGAAAGGGTCTAATGATACGGAAAATAAAACGTACATTTGAATCTGGTGTGTAAGTATAAATAGTCCAAGCAGTTTAAAATAAATTGCTTGGACTATTTTTTAATGTTATTCCCCTTCATACCCTAATTGCTCGGAGGCGATAAGTGCTGCGTATCGCAAGATTTAGGTGTGGGTTTTGATTTTTTCCTTATTAACCCGAGACAAGGGGCCAACAATGGATAGGGAACAAACTACTTTATTTTCAAAGTTAAGGACGGTGAAGGCTAGGGAGTAGTTCCCAAGGGTCAGTTCTTCAACGGTCAGGCTATAGCCTTGGCGCCATAATTTCTCTAGTTCCCGTTTGAGTTGAATGGGGTTGGTAATCGTGTATTTTGTAGGCCATGGGATTTTCCCGGTGCTTGTGGCGTGAAAAGGATTTTTTAAACCAATCTGAGTGCGGACAGCTTTAAAATAAGGGGCTGATAGTTTTGAAATTTAGTAAACGTCTGTCCCGTCTATGTGTGCAACTTGGGCGCCTTCACCGATTTCTTGGAAAACTTGGGCTAACATGGGACTAACTTCACGGCAAATTTCATTGGCGTTGGCGACGATTCCGCCGATGGTCAATATTTTTTGCTTAAAAATTTCCCACCAACACTATTTAACATAAAACCTTAATTCGCCTACACTAATACTAGTGGGTGATTTTTATTGCCTAAATGCTTAAATTACAACAATGTAAGGGTTTTAATAATGAAAGTTATGTGGTAAAATAAATCTATCAGATATATGTATGAACATGTTAGTAATTATGTATATACATATAAGAAAAACATCATAAAATAGACCACAAAGGAGCCTTTTGAATGGAAGAACAACAAAATTTGGAAATCATCATGCAGCTCATTATGTACGGAGGCGATGCGAAAGGAAAAGCCATCGAAGCCATGGCGTTTGCAAAAACAGGTGATTTTGTAAGCGCTAACGAGTCAATGGCCGGAGCTGAAGCAGCGCTGATTGAAGCACACCACGCCCAAACAGACTTGTTAACCCAAGAAGCAAGTGGCGATGCGGTTGCCTTGTCCTTACTGATGGTACACGGACAAGATCACCTAATGACCGCCATTGCCTTTAAAGATATGGCTAAAGAAATCATTGATGTTTATCAAAAATTGGAGGAAAAATAAATGGCAGATACAACAATTATGTTAGTTTGTGCTTCAGGAATGAGCACAAGTTTACTTGTTTCAAAGATGAAGAAAGCAGCCGAAGATAAGGGAGTAGACGCAGAAATCTTTGCGGTCTCAGCCGCAGATGCCGACAACAACCTAGCCAACAAAAATATCGACGTCTTAATGCTTGGCCCACAAGTCAAATATATGGAAAAAGAATTCGCTGGTAAGTTAGCTGACTCACCTACTAAATTAGCCGTCATCAATATGCAAGACTACGGTATGATGAAGGGCGAGAATGTCCTTAACGAAGCACTAACAATGATAGGACAATAGCCATCAAATCAAAAATGACCACTAACTCGAGGTTCGAGCTAGTGGTCATTTTCTTTTTAACTACATACTCAACCTATAAGTAGCGTTCAATAACTGGTTTTAACCGGACGCTGATTGGAATAGCAATCAAGACCCCTAAACCAGATTGTAGAATGTTAGTGAACAAGCCAGCAATCGCTGCAGCAGCCGTACCATATAAGATCCAGCTAGCAATCGCATAACCGACAATCATCACAACAGCCGATAAAACTAAGTATAATACTTTTTCCTTACGGCCTTTATCTTTGGCTAAACCAGCGATATAACCTTGGCCCCCGTGAATGACCGCTGAGAAAATAATCCACTGTGCATAACCAGATAGCAAATCAATTAACCCACCAGACATAGCACCTACAACGAGTCCGCCCACAGGACCAAAGACCAATGAAGCCGTCACAATCCCCACATCAATAAAGGTGAAAAACCCGTTTGATGCTGGTATAGGAATAATAATGAATAAAGAAATAGCAACAACCAATGCAGCCGTTACAGCATAAAATGCGTATTGTTTTTTCATGAAAAACCTCCTCCCTCATGATGGCAAAATACATTCCTGCTAGTAAAATCACAATGGAAATTATAATCAAATTAGACAAAGAGTTGTACTTTTAACCTAATTTTTATCATACCATTATTCACAAGCAAATGAAAGTGAAGGGGAGCTTTTTCATAAAGCCAAAATCCGATAAAAAAAGGGGAGAGACAAGTAAAACCTCTCACCCATGCAACCACTAGTGATTGCCAATAATATCTGTAATTGTATAAGAACGTGTATCAAAGCGATTTCTAGAAGTAGAATATTCAAATGGCGTACCATTATCCAAATAAACCACTTGCTCCACTTCAAGGATAGGGGTGTGGACATCACAATTTAACTCTTTAATATCCAGGCCATTGGCCACGTCAGCGTGGATTTTCCGGTAAGCCCCACCAATCTTCAAGTCCAATTCATCCCGTATGTAACCATAAATCGACCCATCCAAATGTTCAGCCTTCAATTGAGTAATCACAGACGCCACAAAGTAAGAATCCTCTAAAATATAAGGCTTATCGTCAACAATCCGCAAACGCTGCACATGGTAAACAGGATCGCTAGCCCCAATCATCAATAGAGATTGCAGCTTTTCATCAGGGAAGACAATATCAAAATTGATTTTCTTCGACACAATCCGGTGATGGCCAAACTGCTCGGTCAAACCATTATAATCATTGAACTTAGAATCCCCATTGTTCCATAGACTACTCTTCAGCACAAAGGTCCCAACGCCGCGCTTCTTAAAGATCAACCCTTCCATCGCAATCATATCGATCGCCTTCTTCAAGGTCATCCGACTCACATCAAACTCCTTGGCCAACTCAATCTGGTCCGGCAGTATTTCCCCCTCATCATACTCACCCTCACTGATTCGGCGACGCAATTCATTAGCAATTTCTTCGTACTTATTCAAGTGTATCCCTCTAATCTAAACGCTCATTTCCATCTCCAACCCATTATAATACAATGTATAGACTTATTCCAAATATGTCTATGAAAATTAGACTTAAAAATCTAATCTAACTACCACTATCCCACTGGTGAAAATAGATCAAATGAAATTTCTCTCGTGAAAGGTAGTTTAAACACCTTAATTCTATTCTCGGTAATAGTAAATAGTAGCGTTTGAACATTACTAAAAGTCTTTGTTGTGTATGTAATCGCAACATTTCTAGCTTGATTAACCGCTATCTCTCTATTTCATACTTTATATAGTAAACGAGTGAATTTATTAATAGCAAACTTGCTTACTTAACTGTATTAGAAGAAGCTTCGCTTGGCATGAGCAATTACATTCTTATGCCTGAGACATGCTAGAAAAAAGCAGAAGCCGAAAGTTTCAAGTAATCACTGCCCACAGTTCAGGCGTAGGCTTTAGTATTTTGTAATAAAAAAGGCGCTATGACATTGTCACAGCGCCTTTTGGGAGAGAATGAATTAGTGTTATTCTTCTGTTGTCATGGATAAGTTGGCTTTGTCTTGTACTTTCAAGAATGGGAACCAAATTGCTGCAACTATGACAACGTCAATTAATTGCAGGATACCACCCATGATTGAGTTGGTTGCCATCATACCAGAGAAGAAGATTGGCATGGTCCAAGGTACAACTACTCCTGTTGTTGCTGGGAAGATACCTGATGCCATCATGAAGTAGTTAAAGACAGTTACTACAAGTGGTGTTAATACCCAAGGAATAACCATTGAAGCATTTAATACGATTGGTAACCCAAAGATTACTGGTTCGTTTACGTTGAAGATACCAGGTCCAAGACCTAATTTACCAATTTCTTTCAATTGCTTACTTTTCATGACAAAGGCCATTAAGATAACCACCATCAATGTCATACCAGTACCACCAAGACTTACAGTGAAAGTATCCATAAATGATTTAGTGATGATATGTGGTAATTCTTGACCAGCTTCATAGGCGGCTAGGTTTTCTAGTGACAATGTCTGCCAGATTGGTTCTAATACCGAGTTGATGATGACTTGTCCGTGTAAACCAAAGAACCATAAGATTTGTGTCAAGAATAGGGCCAACAAGGTTGCTGGTAAACTTGATCCTAAACCAGTTAGTGGTTGTTGGATAAAGGTATAGATGACGTCATGCAAGTTGGTATTGAATAAGCCAACTACAGCGGCATTGATTAATAAAATGACAGTTAGGGTTGAAATGGCTGGAATTAGTGCAGAAAATGAGCGAGAGACTGCATCTGGCACACCGTCAGGCATGGTGATTTTAATCTCTTTTTTCGTGATACGAACGTAAATCTCTGTGGCTAAAAAGGCTGCTAGCATCCCAATGAACATCCCTTTTGCCCCTAAACGGTCAGTCGTTAGGGCGCCCGCAACTTCTGTACCTTCAGCGGTTAAGAAGTTAAATGGTGTCAAAATCAGGAAGGAAGCAAGGGCTACAACCCCACCAAATACGCCATCTTCATCATATGATTTGGTTAAATAATAGCCAATACCGAAAGCAACGAAGACGGTCAAGATAGACATGGTCGCATTTTGACCATTACCAAGCAGGGTGCCCAAAGTCCCTTTTAATTCGTCGGGGAAGAAGGGCAGGTTATTGAATACAACGACTATTGACCCAAACATGGTCAGTGGAAATGACAGCATGAAAGCATCACGTAAGACGGTTAGGTAACGGTTGTTACCTAATTTAGCGGCAAAAGGTGTGAGGGACTCAGCTAGTTTATCAATGAAATTATTCATGACTTATTCCTTTCTATATAAAATCCAATAATTAGAAACCATTTTGATCTGAAACTTCTTTGAACCAGTAACCACTTTTCTTAATGGTGCGTTTTTTATCATTGTCTAAGTCGATTGAAATGAGACCATAGCGGTTTTTATAAGCATTAGTCCAAGACCAGTTATCCATGCAGGTCCACATGTGGTAACCCTTGACATTACATCCTTCTTCAATAGCTTGATGGACATATGCTAGATGACCTTTTAAAAAGTCAATCCGGTAGTCATCTTCAATCAGGCCGTCAGCGTTTTTAAATCGCTCTTCACCTTCGACCCCCATCCCATTTTCTGAAATGAAGCAGGGGATGTTCCCATAGTTGTCGCGGACGTTGATCAGGCAATCGTAAATCCCTTTCTCGTAAATCTCCCAACCACGGTAAGGGTTCATCTTGCGGTCTGGCCAGATATAGTTGTCGAAATAATCGTCTGGCATCGGTTTGTCAGACAGGCGTTCAGTCGATTCTTTTTGCTGGATGCGGCGGGGTTGGTAGTAGTTAATGCCTAGTAAATCGATGGTATTTTCTTTGATGATAGCCAATTCGTCATCTGTATAATCCGGCAGGTAGTCAAGCTCCCTGAGTAGAGTTACCAAGTCCTCGGGAAATTCACCGCGAATGGCAGGGTCTAGAAATGACCGATTGAAAAAGGCATCGGCTATGCTGGCAGCTTTGACGTCTTTAGGATTGTTTGCGTCTCTTGGATAGCTAGGTGTCAGATTCAAGATAATCCCAATCTCACCGCCCAGATTGAGGTCGTGGTAGACCTTGATGGCTTTAGCAGAAGCTAAACTTTCGTGGTAGGCCACTTGAACAGCGCGTTTCATGTCGACAACGGCAGGATAGTGGAATTTGTAGAGATAACCACCTTCAACTGGGACGATAGGTTCATTGTGGGTGAACCATTTTGTCACTCGGTCACCAAATAACTCAAAACAAGTCTTCGCGTAATTTACGTAAGCCTCAACAACTTCCTTATTCTCCCAGCCACCAATTTCTTGTAGGGCAAGGGGCATGTCAAAGTGGTAAAGGTTGATAAAAGGTTCAATGTCATTCGCAATCAATTCATCAATATAATCATTGTAGAAAGCAACCGCTTTAGGGTTGATGTCACCGCGACCTTCCGGAAAAAGGCGGCTCCATTGAATTGACGTCCGCATTGAATTATGGCCAGTAGCCTTCATCAGTTGGATATCTTCTTTATAGTGGCTGTAAACTGCAGAGGTTTCTTCTGGCCCCACTTGGTCAAAGAATAGACTAGGATCCTCGCGGTACCAGTGGTCCCAAATATTGTCACCTTTACCATCATCTTTAATGCGACCCTCAGTTTGCGGACCCGATATTGCTGAACCCCACCAAAAACCTTCTGGAAAACGATAATTCATCTAAACAACTCCATTCATATGTCTATACATAATTTTAAATAGAATTATACATACAACAGAATGATATTGCAAGCGATTTCAAAAATATTTTCTAAGCGATTGGTGTTGTATGTATGAACAAAATGTATATATAATCATTCATTTAGCAATAAATTGTACTTTTAACATGCTATTTACATAATTTTTACTAAGACATTACAAGGAATTAACCTTACTTTGTTAAGGTGATATAGAAAGTGTTGGTATTTGAAAAGCATTTTAAGGAGAGGGAACCGTTTAATGAAAGAATTGAAGTTGAAGCGCTGGGGCGTTTTATTGTCATCGGTGATTTTATTGGCTGCTTGTGGACAAGGGCAAGGAAACGAAGTGAACGAAAGTGATACTAGTAGTCAAGCGACTGCTGAAGCAACGAGTGCAAGTGACATTGCTACGGCATCTTCAGATGAAGGTAGTGAGGTTGATCCAGTTTACGGAGAAGAAAATGGTCTAGATTTAATTGATTTACAGGATGAAAAACCAGAAGTTGCACCGGTCCCAGTTCGCAATGAACCTAACCGAATCGCAACAAATTTATTAACAGATACTTCATCAACAATGGGCTTTAATTGGTATACAACGGAAGAGATGTCAGATGCTAAAGTAAAAGTATCGACTTCTGAAGATATGTCAGATGCGATTGAATTTACTGCAGAAGCTAGCCCAGTTACGTCAGATTATGCTGAACGCGATGAAAATGGCTATTATATCTATGCATCGGTGACAACTGATGAAGAAGGCGAAAAAATTCTAGACGATGAAGGACAACCTGAAGAAGTATTAGGTTACTTTACAGATGAACAAATTGACCGCGATAATACTGAATGGACTTCTGATGGTGGTAATTTAGGCTATCTTTATACTCAAGAAGTTGAAGAATATAGTTATAAAGCTGAAGCTGAAGGGTTAGAAGCTGGTACAACTTACTACTATCAAGTGGGTTCTGATGAGGGTGGCTATTCAGCAACGGGCTCTTTTAATACATCAGCTGTTGACGATGATGAGTTCCAATTCATTCATTATACGGACACACAAAACGCTTATTGGAATGCCAATGTGAATAATGAAGCTGCTTATGGTGCAGATACCTTAGCGCATGCGATGGAAGTGGCGCCAGATGCGAATTTTGCTTTACATACTGGTGACTTTGTTGAAATTGCAGAATTAGAGGATGAGTGGGTAGACAATTTAGATATGTCTCAGGAACAAAACTTGCACTTACCACATGCTTATACGCCAGGAAACCATGATGAATATACTGTTCATGGTGGTGATTTAGACTTAACAGCCTTTAACGAACATACCAATGTACCTGTAACGAATGATGCAGTTTCAGGTGGATCATATTATTCTTATGACTACAATGGGGCGCATTTTGTTGTCTTAAATACGAATGACAATAAGGAATCTGAGGATAATCCAGAATCTGGTGCAATTGGTCAAGAACAGATGGATTGGGCGAAAGAGGATATTCAAACGGCACGTGATAATGGGGCAAATTGGATTGTACTTGCTTACCATAAACCAATCTACTCAGCTTCTTACCATGCATTGCAGGACGATGATGTCCAAGTTACCCGCGAAGAGTTTGCTAAATTAGCAGATGAACTAGGGGTGGATATCGTTTTACAAGGACATGACCACAACTTAACGAGAACGAAATCCTTAGTATATACAGGAGATAATTTCTCTTATGGTGAAGTAGAGGATACGGAGAAGACTGAAATTGATGGTGTCGAATACCACGTTAATCCTGATGGGGTGACTTACGTGATTCCAAACTCATCTGGAACAAAAGCCTATGATGCGATTTACCAAAAAGGTGCTGAACATGTGCATAATGTTCGTCCAAAATTAGACTGGATGACTGAAGAGGATGTGGACCTGTGGAATGGCTTATTTGATGTTGCTCAACAACCTGATGAGTCACCTAAGTTTGACTATAAACACGAAAACTATCGTCAATCAGAAAGTCAAAACTTTGCAGTCTATACTGTCTCTGAAGAAGAGTTCTTAATTGAGTTTTATCAAATGAGCGGTGACTTACACGCCGGCGAAGAACGAAATGTTGAATTAGTGGATGCTTACGGTATTACTAAAGATGATGAATAAATGAATTTTGACCTACTAGACGAGCCTAGCTTTGATCTAGTAGGTTTTTTATTAAGAAAAATATTTATCTGCTGGGTTAGTTTTAGCGATTTTTTAATCGATTTGTGAAAGTGATATGTCATAAAAGTGATATAACATAAACCTATATATGATTAAATGAGGTAGAAGTTATGTCATTAACCTATAGTCAACAAAAAGCAACTATTAGAGAATTTCAGGAAGCGGTGATGCGTTCTAATTTAACTATTCAAGAGATTGCAGGAGATTTTAAGACCAGTCAAAAACGTATTGACGCTATTTTAAACTTACAACCTCTGGGTATTGAAGAACCATGGATTTTAAAAGAATGCCTTAATGAAAAAATTACTGATCAGGGCAATTCACCAGTGAAGTTTACGGCGTTACGTGGCGATTATCACCAATATGGCTTCTTAAACAGTAGCCGTATTGGTAAACGACAACTTTATCAGAAGATTACTGTTTAAAAGAACCAAATATGTACTGGTAATGCGTCGATATAAACACCTTCAATATGAGCTTCTACCACTTTTTAATTTATAAAATTACCGATTTTTATTCATAAAAACCTATCTAAATTAGGGGTAGTTGGTTAGATATGCTATGGTGGGACCATTATGTTTGTAAAGGAGTAGAAGCAATGGATGTACCAATATTATATGAGGATAATCATTTATTGTTGGTTCAAAAACCAGTAAATATACCAGTTCAAGAAGACCAAAGTGGAGATAAGGATTTATTAACCTATCTCAAAGAGGATATTAAATACCGCTATCAAAAACCGGGCAATGTCTACTTAGGTTTAGTACACCGTCTAGACCGCCCGGTTGGTGGCGCGATGGTATTCGCCAAAACTTCAAAAGCAGCGTCAAGATTATCTGACCAAGTACGGCGTAATGATATGGGTCGAACTTATTATGCAGTAGTCCATGGCAGACCCAAGCAAGCTAGTAATCGGTTGGTCGATTATCTATATAAGAATCGCCAGAAGAATATCGTATCCATTGTTTCAAAAAACCACAAAGAGGGGAAAAAGGCCGTCCTTGACTATACGGTGATTGCCTCTAAGGATGGTCTCAGTCTAGTTAGCGTGCAATTACAGACCGGTCGTCCCCACCAAATTCGTGTTCAGCTGGCAGGTATGGGGACACCCATTTGGGGAGATCAAAAATATGGTCAACAATACAGTCAAGTCGGTCAGCAGATTGCTTTGTGGGCTACAAACCTTACCTTGGAACACCCGGTTAAAAAAACACCACTCACTGTTGAGTCGCCACTACCAGAAGCCTACCCTTGGGATATCTGGTAAATAATTAACTATTAATGCAAGAAGTATCGCTTCAATAGAGCTGTGCTTCTTGTTTTAGGTTACAGTGATTGGGCTATCTTAACTATCTAAGTGCAAACGATGACGCGAGGTGCACTTGTCAACAGGATTTGTCGTGTCGGCATCTTTAGGTGTCGCGTTGTGTATTCGTATAAGGTCTAGCATTTTTTTGGTTTTATTTAGACGATTTTAAGTGATCCTGTAATCGTTGCTTGAAAACTTTGGCTGCGGTTGAAAAATTGTTCTGCTTTTTCCAAATAAACTTAAGCTGAGACGACATTGGTGGGTCTAGGGGAATGAAATGTAGCTTGTTTGTTGTATATGTATCCACTAAATTGTCTAAACAAAGGGCATAGCCGACTCCTGCTTCAACCATTAGGCTAGCATTATAAATGAGGTTATAACTAGCAACAATATTTAGACTAGAAAAATCACCGCCAAACCAACCGGTTAATTCATTATTATTCAAAGATTGGTGCGAGCAAATTAAAGGAAGGTCCGTCAAATCATCGGGATGAATCACAGACTTATTGGCTAAGTAACTGTCATTAGGCACCAAGAGACCCCATGTATCATCTTCGGGTAGTATACGAAAATCATAATGATCTGTATTCACTGCCCCAATCACGACGCCAAAATCTAACAAACCCTTATCAAGTCGCTCCTTTACATCCTCTGCAATCCCACTATACAAATGAAATTGTATATCAGGATATTTTGTTTGTACATCTTTCACTACTTGAGCAATCAGACGCATACTCGCTGACTCACCGCCACCAATATAGACACTACCAGCGATGACACCATCCGGCTTGCGTATTTCAGCTTCCGTACGGTCAAGCAAATCAATGATTTCGGATGCTCGTTTTTGTAAAAGCTGTCCGTCTGCAGTAAGAGATACTTTTCGGCTTCCACGAATTAACAATTGTTTACCTAAATCTTCTTCCAACTCTTTCATTTGTTTAGATAAAGTTGGCTGGGTGACATGCAAGGCTTCAGCTGCCGCAGTAAAATTCTCAGCTTTAGCAATAGCTATAAAATATCGTAAAGTACGCACATCCATCTGAATCCTCCTAAAGTATCGTTATAACTTTTTGTTATAACAGTCCATAAACTATAACCATTTGTTATTTAAAAGTTTAGCTTCTATACTAGAAATAAGCAATGAAGAAGTATATAAAGGAGCGAACCGACATGGATTTAGAAACATATTTAGAAGAAGTGAAAAAGGGCAACCGCATTGAAGCTGATTCTCCAGCCCACCAAGTGATGCATCAAATGAGTCAGGAAGCATTAAAGATTACAATGCAAATCAATAATCAATATCATGAGCCATCAAAACTACGCCAACTCATGTCAGATTTAACGGGTCAACAAATTGATAATAGCTTTACACTGTTTCCACCATTTTATACAGACTTTGGTAAAAATATTCATATCGGTAAAAATGTCTTTATCAATGCCGGATGTAAGTTCCAAGACCAAGGCGGAATTTACATTGGGGATGGTGCTTTAATTGGTCATAATGTGGTCATGGCTACATTAAATCATGCAGAAGATCCGAGTGACCGTGGTTCAATGATACCTGGAAAAATTATGCTTGGTAAAAATGTGTGGATTGGGTCTAATGCCACTATTTTAGCTGGTACAACAATCGGAGATGGCGCGATTATTGCAGCCGGTGCAGTTGTAACAAAAGATGTACCAGCCAACACGGTTGTTGGTGGCGTTCCTGCAAAAGTGATTAAAGAAATACAGTAAGATAAAAAACCAGTCAACTGAAAGATTTACTTCGGTTAACTGGTATTTTATTACCTCTTCACGTCAACTCTCAAACCCTTTTTAAGTTGGGCTCGTTCCTCCAGAAAGGACTTCGTTTCAGATTGAGTTGTAGCTGACTTCGCCATCTACTGCCTTAATTTTCTAACGGTTCCTTTCTAGGCGTCAGCACTCACACCCTTTTTTTAATCTACTGGGTATCCACCTAATGTCCAACCGCCGTCTTGAATTAAGTTGATGCCTTGGATATAGTCAGAGTCATCTGAGGCAAGGAAGAGGGCTGTTTTCGCAATTTCATCTGGTTGGCCTGGTCGACCTAATGGTGATTTTTCTAGCCGTTTGTCCGTTACTGTTTCGGTCATTGGGGTATCAATAAAACCAGGTGATAGGGTATTAACTTTAATGCCTTTAGGGCCTAGTTCATGCGCTAATTGGCGTGTCATCCCGACTAAACCATATTTACTAGACATATATGGTGTACCGCCAACACCAACCATACCGGTAGCTTGAGAAGCAATATTGATGATCACACCTGAACCGCGTTCAATCATTTGTGGTACGACAGCTTTTGTAGCTAACCAGGGTGCTTTTAAATTCAAGCGGATAACATCATCGAAAAGCGCTTCATCCGTATCTTGAATTGGATCGTAATTATCTAAAATACCTGCACCATTATAAAGGATATCGATTTTACCATAGTGATCTAAAGTTGTTTGAACAGCATCCTTAATTGATTGGCTTTCATTTAAGTCGGCTTTTACAAAAAGACCTGTTGGACCAAGCTCAGCAATCGTATGTAAAATCTTATTTGCCTTATCTTCGTTACGACCAACGATAGCTACTTGTGCGCCTTCCTTAGCGTACAAAATAGCAGTTGCCTCGCCAATACCTGAAGTTCCACCAAAAATTAATGCTACTTTACCATCTAATTTTCCCATGAAAAACATCCTTCCTTATTATAAATGCTTATTACTTCTAGCATAGGGGATTCAGATAAAGCTTGCAAACAAAACACAGGGCTATGTCTTGGCCATGTTCTCAAGAATAAGCTAAACTAGGGCCATAGATTATAAGTGTTAGGACGAGTGAACAATGAAAATTATTTTTGCCCCAGCTAAAGAAATGAGAATAGATAAACTTTCAACAGATAAACCTCTATATTCAGCCACTACCCAAGCCATTATCCAAACCCTACAAGCCCAATCAGATGACCAGTTGAAAAAACTTTACAAAATTTCTGACCAACAAGTGTCACAAGTCAAAGACTATATCCGACACTTAAATACGGGTCCTGCTTACCAAGCCCTGGACCTCTATAACGGCCTCGCCTTCCGTCAAATCGATGTAGACCTTGCAGACATAGCAATCTCAAGTTATTTAGACCAACATTTCCGCATCCTATCCGCCTTATACGGCCCAGTCAAAGCCACCGACCCCATCCGCCCCTACAGACTTGACTTCAACACACCCCTTAAAGTCAACGGCCAAAACTTGCGCCACCTATGGGGAAGTGATTTTAATGACTTTTTTGAAAAAGAGGAGATTATTTTAAATCTGGCTAGCCAAGAGTTTTCAGCTATGTTGGATAAAGACCGCTATACTTGGATTGACTTTGAATTTTATGAATATGATGTAACGAAAGCGAATGGCATAAAAAAACATGCTACTATTTCGAAAAAAGGACGAGGAAAAATGCTGCAATTTTTAGCGGAAAATCAAATTAGAGATATAGCAGCTATTAAAGAATTTTGCTCAGACGGTTATCAATTCGACTCAGCACGCTCAAGTGATAGAAAAATCGTCTTTATAAAATTAAAAAACTAAATGTCAGACCATCATATGATAAAATGATGAAACATATTAAAAAATAATGAAAGGTCTAATTGGGAGGATCAAGTTGAAAGTAATTTTTGAAGTGACACGTCATAAATTTGACTGAAAGTCAGCTCTTGGTTGGGCAGGTATTATTGGGTTGGTCATTAAATGGCTATTTTTCTAGCTTTAAAAGTTAGTTTATTTCCAAGCAAAAATTCAATTTTTGTTGGAATGGCAAATTAGGTATTTAAGTGAGTAGATATTATTGAGGAAAAGTTTTGGGAGGATATTTCATTGAAGAAGGTATTGAGCGCATTATTAATATTCTTATCATTTGTATTGGCGGGGGCTATCGTTGCAGTGGTATATTTTAGCGTTAGTGATGCAGAAACTGGGAGTTCATCTGCTTCAACCAGTTCAGTAGCATCATCATCAAGTTCGCAATCATCAGCTTCTAGTTCGGCGGAGAGTAGCTCATCTGAATCACAAGAGAGGGAATCTTCTGGATCAGATGATAGTGTGGCGTCAGAGATTCAACAGGCACTGGCTTCAGAAGCAGAAACAAAAGTTTTATTAGGTAGAGAATTATATGATAGTTGGATCTATCTAGATATCACGGAAGAAAGTACTTTCTTAACGGCTATTCACTATATGACACATCAAAAAATTTTAGCTGATTCAAAGCAAGGTGCTTTAGAAATCACCCCAGAAAGAATTTCTATCATGCTTGAACAAGCTGAGACATTTAGCGATTCTGCCCATTATCCATTCTACATTGAAATCTTGAATGCTTGGGATGCAGGTGACTTTTCTAATGCTGTTTACGCCCATAATTATGTGTGGAATGCACAAGATGGGACTATCGGCGAAGCGTATGGCTTATTTGATGAAAGTCAGGA